>DAIMJJ010000001.1:0-53788 GCA_036722275.1 Rhizobium sp.
CGCCGACATCGTCGACGGCTTCCTGCTGCGCCTCTGGGGCAATTGCCGCGACATAACCGAACAACGCAATGCCGACGACGAGAAGGCCAATGCCTTGAAGCTGGCGATACGCGCGCTCGACGGCATGCCCGATCCGGTGATCGTGCTCGATGGCGAAGGCAAGGTGATTAACCGAAACAAGGCCTATGCCGCCGCCTTTTCCGGTAGCCGCACGGTCGAGAGCCAGCTTCTCGCCTATGTGCGCACCCACAAGCGGGCGTCCGGCTGGTCGCTGTTTACCAATCCCGGTGGACCGGGGCCCTCCGTCCTCCTCGACGTCCATATCCGCTCGATCACCGGCATGGACGACAAGGCCTGGACGGTTATAACTGTTCGAGAGCGGGAAGCGCATACGCCCAAAAGGGCACCGCGTCCGCCGAAACGGCCGTAAGAGATGATGACACCGGGCGACATTCCGCAGTTCTACCTAGGCGTCCGGGGGGCGGAGGCGCTCAGTCGCGAAGCCTGGGAGCAGAATATCCAGAGCCCGCAATTCCGGGCCTTTGCCAATCTGCTCCCTGACGGTCTGATGATCGTCGATCCAGACGATGTCGTCGTCTTTCTCAATACCGCTGCCGAGCGTGCCGCCCGGCTCGCCGCCCCCTTCGAAAGCCAGGCGCTTTCGACCTTTCTGCGCTTCTCCGACTTCGATATGGACGACTTTCTCGCCTCCGCCGAGCGGGGCCATGCCCAGGGACTGGTTCGCGCCAAGATCTCCGGCAAGGTCTATCAGGCCAGCCGCCGCGTCCTCGTCGTCACCGGCTCGGCCAGCGGCTTCTCCGTCTACTTCCTGCGCGACCCGGAAAACCAGGACAGGGCGAAGCGCGGCGTGGCCGGACGCTCGATCTCCGCCGGCGACCAGAAGGAAAGCGCTCGCCTGCTCTTTCCCGAGGGTCTGAAAACCCAGATCGAACAGGCGGTCCGCGCCTATGCCCGCAATTTCCGCATCCTGCTCCTCGGCGAATCCGGCGTCGGCAAGACAGCCATTGCCCGCCACATCCATCTGACCGGTGGCGATCGCGGCCGCCCCTTCGTCCACGTCAACTGCGGCTCGATCCCGGAAACGCTGTTCGAGTCGGAAATGTTCGGCTACGAGCGCGGCGCCTTTACGGGCGCCCTCCAGGCCGGCAAGCGTGGCTATATCGAGAGTGCCGCCGGCGGGACGCTGTTCCTCGACGAGATCGGGGAAATCCCGCTGTCGTCGCAGCCGAAACTCCTGAAATTCCTGGAGGACGGCACCATCCAGCCGGTTGGCTCGTCCGTGTCGAAGAAGATCGAGACGCGGGTCATCACCGCCACCAATCGCGATCTGACCGAAATGACCCGGCAGGGCGGCTTCCGCAAGGATCTGCTCTATCGCCTGTCGACCTTCCCGGTCGAGATCCCGCTCTTGCGCAATCGGCCGGACAAGGCGGAGATCCTCGACATGATGCTGGAGCGGGCCAGCAACGAACGCGGAGCCCCGCTCAAGCTGTCGGCCGCCTGCCGGGCGATCCTCATGCGTCACCCCTTCCCCGGCAATCTGCGGGAGATGAAGAGCGTGGTGGACTACATCGACATCGTCGCTTCGGACATCGCGCTGCCGGAACACCTGCCACCGTCTTTCGCGCGTGCGCAGTCCGCAGTCGCGGCTGAGCCTGGCGAGCCTGCCACCTCACCCAATGCCGAGCCGGCGATGGCCGACACCGAAACCGCAGGGCGGAGCCTGAAGGACCGGACACGCGCCTTCGAGGAGCGGATCATCAACGAGGCCCTCGACCGCCTAGGCTCCAAGCGGGCCGCCGCCAAGGAACTGGGCGTCGACATCGCCACCATCGTACGCAAGACCAACCGCGCCGCCGAGTGACCGCGCTTCCGTGACCATCCGCCTCAGGCTGCGTCCCATCCTGGCCGGGTCATCGTTTTCCGTCTGCGTTTCATCAGCATCTGAATAGCGAAAGGGCCGGACCATCCTTGGATGACCCGGCCCTTCGTACTGTTCTGGTGGCGACCTGGTCTCATACCGGACCACCACGTGAGCCTTTACTGCTTCTGCCGCAGCATGCTGACGGAGCTCAGGATCAGCGCCAGCGATGCCACCACGATCAGCGCCCCGATGGCATTGATCTCCGGCGTAATGCCGCGCCGCAGCGTCGAGTAGATATACATCGGCAGCGTGACGTCGCGTCCGGTCAGGAAGTAGGTGACCGGGATTTCGTCGAAGGACAGCGTGAAGCAAAGCAGTGCCGAGCCGATGATCGCCGAGCGGATGTTCGGCAGCGTCACGTAGAAGAAGGTCTCGATGGCGGTGGCACCCAGGTCGGAACTGGCCTCGGAGAGATTGCGGTTGACCTTTTCAAGTCTGGCCAGGACCTGCCCGACGACAATGCCGACCAGGGCCGTGGCATGGCCGATAATGACTGCGCCGAGGCTCTGCGGCAGACCGATCTGTTTGTAGAAGTTCAGCATGGCGATACCGGTGACGATGCCCGGCAAGGACAGGGGCAAGAGGATCGTGTTCTTGAACAGCTGCTTGCCGACGAAGGGATAGCGATCGAGCGCCAGAGCCGCCGGCACGCCAATGACAATGGTGAGCACCGTCGCCGACAGCGCGACAATCAGACTGTTCTTCAGAGCCTTCAGAAGATCCTGATTTGCGAAGACCTTCTGGTACCAGCCCCAGGTGAAGCCCGAGAGCGGGAAGGAGGTCACGGGACTGTCGTTGAAGGAGAACAGGATCAGGATCGCAACAGGGATGTAGAGAAACAGCAGAGCCCCGACTGCGACGCCGACGAGACTTTTCTGCCACCAGAGAAGCTTATGCATGATCTACCCCCTCAACCCATCGAGACGCGGCCGGCGCGATCGAGCCTGCTTGAAACCTGCAGGACGATGAGCACCAGGGTGAAGATGACGACGGCAAGGGCCGATCCGAGCGGCCAGTTGAGCGCCGCGCCGAACTGGCTTTGCAGGACCGTGGCAACCATGGTGCCGCTCGGCCCGCCGACCAGCACGGGCGCGACGAAATCGCCGAAGGACAAGCAGAACGTCATTGTCGCGCCGGCAACCACGCCGGCGGTGGACAAGGGCATGATGACCCGGATGAAGGTCTCGAAAGGTCCGGCTCCGAGATCCTGCGAGGCCTCGATCAACGCAGGTGGAATGCGCTCCAGCGCAGTAAAGATCGGCATGACCATGAAGGGGATGAAAATATAGGTGAGGGTGATCACCATGGCTGCCTGATTGTAGAGGAAGATGTCGAGCGGCTGATCGACCAGCCCAAGCCACAGCAGGGCGGAATTCAGCGCCCCGTCGGTGCCCAGAATAATCTTCCAAGTATAGGCGCGCAGCAGATAGGACACCCAAAGCGGCACCACCACGCACATGTAAAGCAGCGTGCGCAGCTTCTCTGAGCGAATGGTGAAGACGAGGAAATAGGCGAGCGGATAGCCGAGCAGCACCGAGTAGACGGTGACCAGTCCGGCGATCTTCAGCGTCCGCAGGATGACCGTCAGATACTGCGGATCGGAGAACAGGATGAAATAGTTACCCCACTGGAAATCGGGGACAAACAAGGGAAATTTGCGCGTCCAGAAACTCATCATGCCCATCGCGCCATAGGGCAGGATCAGGAAGATCAGCGTCCACAGCAACGGCAGCGAAAAGAGCAGCCAGAAGCCGGCAGCCTTGCGGGTGCTTGCTTTCATGCGGCGTCCTCCGCTCGATAGACGAGTACGTCCAGCGGCGCGACATGGAACTCCATGCGATGGCCCGGCTGTGGCACGTTGCCGTCTGCAGCGACGGTGTTGCGGGCGATGTCGATGAAGATCGGCGCATCGACCCCGTCGAGACGGGCCTCGAGCTGGAAGCGCCCGCCGTGGAACATCTGGTTCTTGATCGTGGCGGCAAGCACCGATTGGCCGTCAGACTTCTGGCCGGCCTGCATGCGCTCGGGGCGAATGGCGACGAGGGCCTTGTCACCCTCCTTGAGCCCCTGCCCCGGCTGCACCTCGACGCCCGAGATCAGCGTGCCGTCGGGCAGCCGCACCTTGGCGACATCACCCTCGCGTCCGGCAAAGGTGCAGGCGATCAGGTTCGCCGCGCCGATGAAGTCGGCGACATAGGGGCTGGCGGGACGGTCGTAGAGTTCGGACGGCGAGCCGATCTGGGCGATGCGGCCGCCCTGCATCACGGCGATGCGATCCGACAGCACCAGCGCTTCCTCCTGGTCATGGGTGACCATCAGGAAGGTGATGCCGAGCTTCTGGTGAAGATGCTTGAGTTCGACCTGCATGGCCTCGCGCAGCTTCACGTCGAGGGCCGACAGTGGCTCGTCGAGCAGCAGAACCTTCGGCTGGCGAACCAGCGCCCGGGCCATGGCAACACGCTGGCGCTGGCCGCCGGAGAGCTGCTGCGGCATGCGCTCGGCCTTGTCGGCGAGGCCGACAAGGGCAAGCGCTTCGGCTACGCGCCGCACCCGCTCATCCTTGGGCTTGCGATTGGCGCGGACCGTCAGGCCGTAGCCCACATTCTCGGCGACCGTCATATGGGGAAACAGCGCATAGTCCTGGAACACCGTGTTGATGTCGCGACGATAGGGCGGTTCCTGGGTCACATCGGAGCCGGCCAGCGTGATCCGGCCCTTGTCGGCGGTTTCGAAGCCGCCGATCAGGCGAAGCGTCGTCGTCTTGCCGCAGCCCGAGGGGCCGAGCAGGGTTACGAATTCGCCCGTCCCGATTTCGAGGTTGATATTGTGGAGAGCGGTGAAGGTACCGTAGGCCTTCATCACGTTTTCCAAGGTTACGATCGGTTGCAGCGCCATAGGCAAGTCCTTGGTCGGTCGAAAATGAACAGCGGAAAGCACCGCCGGCCGGGCCGGCGGTGACAGGGATCGCTCTGATCGGTCTTCAGGGAGCGGCCTTAACGGCGTTCCAGACTTCAAGATACTTGTCGAGGCGAGCCGGCATCTGCCACATTACCAGGCTCTTCACGAACTCGATGTTGTTGACCTTCTTGGCCTCTGCATCCGCGCCGGTCAGGCAGCCGGCAACCGCCTTCGGATTGACCGGGAAATAGCCGGTCGAGCCGACGATGCCGCACTGGCCGTCGGCCGAGAGCATGTAGGAGAAGAACTTGTAGGCGCAGTCCTGGTTCGGGCTGTCCTTGACGAGTTGCATGGAGTCCATCCAGCCTTCGGCCTTTTCCTTCGGTGTGAATTCAACCACCTCGAAGCCCTTGTTGAGCGCATTGATTTCCTTGCTCTGCAGGCCCGTCCAGGTATTGGAGACCCAGACTTCCTGGTTGGCGTAGAGCTCGGTCAGCTCGCCGGCCGTCGCCCAGTACTTGCGGATCAGCGGCTTCTGCTCGATCAGCTTCTGCTGTACGGCAGCCAGCTGCTCGTCGGTGAGGTCGTAGACGTTTTCGAAGCCGAGCAGGCGCGCGGTCCAGTAGAGCGACGACTTGTCGTCCCACATGGCGATCTTGCCCTTGTACTTCTCATCGAACAGCACACCGATCGAATCCGGCTTCGGATCGACCTTGTCGGCGCGATACATCAGCGAGATGGACCCCCAGACGAGCGGCACGGACCAGACCGAACCTTCGGCCGTGACATCGTTGGCACCGGTGAATTCCGGATACACGTCGCCCCAGCCTTCGATCTTGGCGGTGTCGATCGGCTCGACGAAACCGGCCTGGCGCATCAGGCCGATGGTGTCGATGGACGGCACGATGATGTCGTAGACACCGCCGCCTGCAGCGAGCTTGGGAGCGAAGTCGTCATTGGAGCCGACATAGGTCGAGTTGGTCTTGCAGCCGGAGGCTTCCTCGAACTTCGGGATGAAGGACTGGTCGGCATAGCCCTCCCAGGTCAGGATATTCAGTTCGCCGGCACTGGCAAAGGAGGGTGCCGCGACGGCTGCCGCCGACACCAGGGATAGCCAAGCCCGGCTCCGCCCGTGAGATTTCGTCATTTTGTTCCCTTTCTGGTTCTAGCGGTTTCCGCTGTCCGTTCGACCGCTTCTTGCGACGGTTCCGACGGCACCGATCCGTTGATCGGCATGACAAGACGAAGCAATCATCGTGCCATCCACCAAAGGGAACAATTACCCATTGGTTTACAAGGAGATAGAATTTCTAGCCTGAGACAAGGCCGCCAGCCGATGCAAAATCGCAGCATAAGCCCGGAAAATATCATCGCGCTTTGTTGTCGCAGGTCCTGGAAGCGATGCACATTTGATGCCCGCAGTCGCCGGGCTTGGCAGACAAGCGCCTGAACGTAGACGGCCCGGACGGTCTTCACCGCCCGGGCCCGGTCCGTTACGTCTGCGACGAGACCTTAGGCGGTCTGATCCTCGGCATCCTTGGCGACCGTCGGCCGCTGCGACAGGATCTCGCGCTTGCCGACATGGTTCGGCGCGCCGACAAGGCCTTCCTGTTCCATCCGCTCGACCAGCGATGCCGCGCGGTTGTAACCGATGGAGAGCCGGCGCTGGATGTAGGACGTCGAGCACTTCTTGTCGCGCAGCACCACCTTGACCGCCCGCTCGTAGAGCTCGTCGGAATCGCCTTCGGCGCCCATGGCAGTATTGTCGAACACCGCGCTGTCTTCGTCCTCCTCGCAGACACCATCTTCGCTATCTTCGGTAACGCTGCCGAGATAGGCCGGCTGCCCCTGGGTCTTCAGGTGCGCGACGACCTTCTCCACCTCATGGTCGGAGACGAATGGCCCGTGCACGCGGGAGATACGCCCCCCGCCGATCATGTGCAGCATATCGCCCTGGCCGAGCAGATGTTCGGCACCCTGTTCGCCGAGAATTGTGCGGCTGTCGATCTTCGACGTGACCTGGAAGGAGATACGTGTCGGGAAGTTGGCCTTGATCGTGCCGGTGATGACGTCGACCGAGGGGCGCTGCGTGGCCATGATCAGATGGATGCCGGCGGCGCGCGCCATCTGCGCCAGCCGCTGGATCGCGCCTTCGATCTCCTTGCCGGCGACCATCATCAGGTCGGCCATTTCGTCGACGATGACCACGATATAGGGCAAGGCCGTCAGGTCGAGTTCCTGATCCTCAAAAATCGGTTCTCCGGTACCCTTGTCGAAACCGACCGGCGTCGGAAGCATGATCGTCTCGCCCTTGGCACGCGCCTCCGCCACCCGGGCGTTGAAGCCGTCGATGTTGCGGACGCCGAGCCGCGACATCTTGCGATAGCGCTCCTCCATCTCGCGCACGGCCCATTTGAGCGCCAGGACCGCTTTCTTCGGATCGGTGACCACCGGCGTCAGCAGATGCGGAATGCCGTCATAGACCGAAAGCTCGAGCATCTTCGGATCGACCATGATCAACCGGCATTCCTCCGGCCGCAGATTGTAGATCAGCGACAGGATCATGGTGTTGATGGCGACGGACTTGCCCGAGCCGGTGGTGCCGGCCACGAGCAGATGCGGCATTTTCGCGAGCTCGGCGATGACCGGTTCGCCGCCGATCGTCTTTCCGAGGCAGAGCGGCAGGCGGAAGTCGGTGCCGACGTAGCTGCTGCTTTCGATCAGCTCGCGCAGGAAGACGGTCTCACGCTCGACATTCGGCAGCTCGATGCCGATGACGTTGCGGCCGGGCACGACGGCCACGCGGGCCGAGAGCGCCGACATGGAGCGAGCGATGTCGTCGGAGAGGTTGATGACTCGCGACGACTTGACGCCCGGTGCCGGTTCGAACTCGTAGAGGGTGACGACCGGGCCCGGGCGCACGTCGATGATCTCGCCCTTCACGCCGAAATCTTCGAGAATGCTCTCGAGCAGGCCGGCGCTTTGCTCCAGCGCTTCCTGGCTCATCATGCCGGCAAGCCGCGGTCCGGGCGCCTGCAACAGCTCGACCGACGGGAAGAGATAGTCTTCCGTCTGGACATAGGACAAAGGTCCGGGCGTGCGGCGCGCCGACGAACGAACGAAGGAGACATCCGGGGAAACATCGACCAGAGGCTCGGCAGCCCCCTGTGGCATGACCTCGATCGGCTGCTCCGTCACCACCGGATGCGGGACGGGCGGAGTACCGGCAGGCACGGTGTGCAGCGTCCGACGCAGCTCGACGCTGCGATAGAGATGCACAGCCGACGGCGGCTCGGCCATCGGAGCGGTGACGACCGCGGGAGCCTGCGGAACAAGAGCCTTTACCCGGGGCACAAACCGGGTCGGACGCTGGTGATCATTCTGAGCTTCGTCGGCGGCGGTCGGCGGCGGCATGCGCACTACGGTGGCCATCACGGGCGCCAAAGGTGCCGTCCGGGGCACCGGCGGCATGGCCGGGGCCGAAACAACGGCCGCAGGCCGCGGATCGGCAGAGCGGCGGGATAAGGCCTCAGACGGCCGCGGCGACGCCGGGCGCGAGACGGGCAACGCATCCGCGCTTTCCGAGGCGCCAAGAGACATCATCTCCCACAGCAGATGGTCGGGAATTGCCGTTACGGGGCGTGCCGGAGAGGCCGCCGCTCTCGCCGCGACCGGTGCCGCTGCCTGGCCGGCGGTCTGAATGGGTGGCCGCGTTGGCACCGCCACGGGTTGCGCGGGCATCGACATGATCTGCGGCGCAGGCTGCGCGGAAGCGGTCGAAGTCTCTGTCGTGGTCGACGCGGCCATCCGCGATGCAGGCGACGGGGAAGGCGCAGGCCCTGCAGGCGCTGGGGCAACCGCCTGCGGCGCTTGACCTGCCGGCGTCCTCTGCTGGGCGGCCGCATGTGCCGCCTCCGCACGCAACGCCTCGCGGATCGGCCGCGGCGGCACGCGCAGGGGAGCGCCGGTGCGCGGCGGGAGCACGAAGGATGGGGCCGATGCCTTGTCCGCAGCCGGCGCGGGCCGGGCCGGCTCGGAACCGTGCGACAGCGCCTCGGCAATCTGCCGCTGCAGATCACCGACGGGCGAGCCTTCGACCTTGGCCGGCGGCGTGAAGGTGGGATTGCCGCGGCCCAGCACATAGCCGGAGGGTGTCGCGGCCACGCGGGCGGGAGCATCCGAGGCCGGAGCACGCGGGGCGTCGGCGGCCTCGCCCTTCAGCACGGCCGGGCCGGGCGTGCGACCGAAACGCACATTCGGCCCCAGAATGAAGGCGCGCTGCCAGACCGGCAGCTTCTCGGGGTCGAGGATCACGGCATCGCCAGCCCCGGCATCAGCCGCCGGAATCGTTGCGGCAGCCTTTTCGGGGCGCTGTCCGGCTGCAGCCGAAGCGGCGTCGTGATCGTCATCATTGCGATTGGAAAGCGGGGCACGGGAGGGGGGAAATTGCATGTTACGCCAGACCATCAAACAAGCTGTCACACCTGTTCCGTTAATAGAAAGAAAACCTTAACCAGGTCTTTCCAGCGACTGCGAAAGGGGGATACGAGCGCTCTGATCCTTCCCGGAAAACGACGGGAACATGTAGCCAAAACCCCGGCTTTTCAGCATGTCTGCACAGACGCCGGGCGACCTGAAAAAAACTTCGCACCTCCGCAGGACATTGACGAAAAGCATAGGGAATAATATATCTTTTTTGCGCGGCACAATTCTGTGACGGCGTCACGATCACAATGGCACAGACCTCTCGATGCAACTGACGCGCTTCTCGGACTATGGCTTGCGGCTGATGATGATGGCTGCGGCCAACAGCGACCGGCGCATCACCATCGAAGAAACCGCCAGAGCCTACGACATCTCACTCGCCCATCTGATGAAGGTCGCGCAATTGCTCGTGCGGGAGGGCTTTCTGAAAGGCTCTCGCGGTCGCACCGGGGGCCTGTCTCTCGCCCGTCCTGCCGAAAGCATCACCATTGGCGAGCTGGTACGGGCGACCGAAACCGATTTCGCGATCGTCGAATGCATGGGTCCGGGCAATCAATGCCGCATCACGCCGGGTTGCCGGCTCCGCGGCGTGCTGGGCGAAGCCCTCGCTGCCTTCCTGCAGGTCCTCGACCGCCACACCCTTGCGGAACTCGCGTTAAGGCCCGAGGATTTCGGCTTTCCGCGCGCGGCCTGACAAACCGGCCGAACCGGCATCATTCACGCACCACATGCAGACAGGCGATGAGTTCTCCGGCCCAGGCCTGCGCCCGCTGGCGAACTTCCTCGTCGTTCCCCCGCTCGGCAAGATCGAGATAGCCGTCGAGCAGAAGCTCGCACAACGGCACCGGCCGCGTCTCGATCCCCTGCGGCACCGCCTCCAGCACTGGCGTCGGCCCGAACGGCGCGGCCCGGACGGTGGCGCTGCGCACCTGCGCGCCGCGCGCCAAGGCGCGCAGGCGCATCCCCGAAGCGCCCGGGTTCCGGTTCGCTTGGGCTTCGAGATGATCCGCAAGCCGCAATTCGAGCACCGCAATATCCCCCGCCACCGGCCCTGACTGCGACCGACGCAGATCATGGAAGGCGCGCCGCCGTTCGCGCCGCAGCGTGGCGACATGACCCAATTCCTCGCGCGCCATACGCTCCGCCGCCAGTCTGATATCCTCGCTCGGCGCATGGGCAGCGACATAGGTCCAGAAGACGAAGGCGCGTTCCTCGTTGCGGACCGCCATGGAGAAAGCGCGATACGAATTGAGGAGCTCGGGCGCCACCAGGGCTGCCCCCTCGTCATCGAACATCGGCTCCTTGAGCGTCACGTCCACCGGCACCGCGACGCTGGCCTTGGCGATCCACTGCTCAACCGAACCGAGGTGGCTCTGTTCTTCCGCCTGGAGCGCATCGAAAACGGCCGCGAGATCCGGTCGCCCTTCGTCGCGCATGCGACCCGCCAACGCCACATAGCCCGCGATCGCCTCTTCTTCCATGGCGCGTGCCACCGCCAACAACGCGTCCATCGTCTCGATGGCCCATGGCTCGTCCCTGCTGTCCCTCATGTTTCTTCCCCGGATTGTCAGACCTCGCTAGCCCTACTTTACGGCAAAAAGATACAGATTGTATATTTGATTTGAATCAAAGAGTTTTTGCATTAGGCTGCATAAACACAGCTTTACCCTGCGATCCGCAACGACAGAAAAAGACGAGGCCGATGATCAACAGCGCGCCGTTCCAGCCACGCCATTTCCTGCCGCGCGCCGTGCTTTCGCTGCTGCTGATCGCCGCTCTTTCCGTCGCGTTGAGCGTCGTCCAGGCGGTAGCAGCCGGCCAGCTACCCGCCTATCTCGAAAAGGTCCCGCCCTCCGAACTGTTTGCCGACGCCGATCGCTATGGCGAGCCGCTCGGTGAGCCCCCGATCGCCCCCGTCATGCGCGGCGGCCAGGTCCTCGGCTACGCTTTCCTCAACTCCGACTTCACCAGTTCGATCGGTTATTCCGGCAAACCGATCCACATCCTGGCCGGTATCGACCCCAAGGGCATCATCCGCGGCTTCAAGCTCGTCGACCACAAGGAACCCATCGTCCTCATCGGCATCCCTGAGGAAAAGGTCGTCGCATCCCTCAATGCCCTGATCGACAAGGACATGGGCAAAGTCGCCGCGGGTACCGAGCGCCCGCCGCAGGTCGATATTGTGAGCGGCGCGACCGTCACTGTGCTCGTCATGGGTGACAGCGTTTCGCGCGCCGCCGTGCAGTTGATCCGCAGCAACCGTCTCGACCTCGCCCCTGCGCCGGGACCATCCGTGGCCGCCGAGATCCGCAAGCTCGACTTGTCGAAAACCGAAACGAGCGACTGGCAGACGCTGCTCGGCGACGGCTCGGTGCGCAGCCTGCGCATGATCGTCGGCGAGGTGTCCGACGCATTCCGGCAGGCCGGGCAGACGATCGCCGCCGACAAGCCGGAGACGAAGAACCCCAACGACCGCTTCATCGACCTTTATCTCGCCCCGGTCAGCGTTCCCGCCATCGGTCGCAGCCTGCTCGGCGACGCCGCCTATGATCGTTTGGCCCAACGGCTCAAGCCCGGTCAATCGGCGATCCTCGTCGCCGGCGACGGCGCCTACTCGTTCAAGGGTTCAGGCTATGTGCGCGGCGGCATTTTCGACCGCATAGAGCTTCTGCAGGGCGGCCAGGGCCTGCGCTTTCGCGACCGCGATCATACCCGACTGCCAACGCTCGCCGCCGAAGGCGCGCCGCGCCTCAAGGAGATCGCTCTCTTCGTCGTTCCGGCGGAATTCGCCTTCGACGTCACCCAGCCCTTCGAGTTGCAGATGCTGGTTCAGCGCAGCGCCGAGGGTCGTGAAAAATCGGTCCTTCCCTACAATCTCTCCTACATCCTGCCCGACCGCTATGTGACAGTCGAAAAGGCCCCGCCGCCAGCTGCAACCCCTGCCCCGCCCGCACCGGAAGCGAGCGCTCCGATGGCTGGCAGCGACCTCTTGACCGATCAGCAGATCGCCGAAGGCCAGCCGCTGTGGATGCGCATGTGGGACATGAACCGCATCAACATCGCCATCACCATTGCCGCACTGGTCGTGCTCACCGGCATTTTCTTCTTCCAGGACTGGCTGGTGAAGCGCCCGACACTGTTTGCATGGGTGCGCCGCGGCTATCTCTTGTTCACGCTGGTCTGGCTCGGCTGGTATGCGAATGCCCAGCTCTCGGTGGTCAATGTGCTGACCTTCGTCAACTCGCTCATCACCGGCTTCAACTGGGAATTCTTCCTGTCCGCACCGCTGATCTTCATCCTCTGGGCAGCGGTTGCCGCCGGCCTGCTTTTCTGGGGAAGGGGTCCCTTCTGCGGCTGGCTGTGCCCGTTTGGTGCGCTTCAGGAGTTGACCAATAATCTCGCGCAGTGGCTCAAGGTGCCGCAGATCCGCCTGCCCTGGGGCCTGCACGAGCGCCTGTGGCCGCTGAAATACATGATCTTCCTCGGTCTCTTCGGCCTGTCGCTCTACTCCGTGGCGCTTGCCGAAGTGTTTGCCGAGGTCGAGCCGTTCAAGACGGCGATCGTGCTGAAATTCGCCCGCGAATGGCCCTTCGTCATCTTCGCGCTGACCATGCTGTCCGCCGGGCTGTTCATCGAACGCTTCTATTGCCGCTATCTCTGTCCGCTCGGCGCGGCACTCGCCATTCCCGGCCGCATCCGCATGTTCGAATGGCTGAAGCGCTGGCCGGAATGCGGGTCGCCCTGTCAGCGCTGCGCCAAGGAATGTCCCGTCCAGTCGATCCATCCGGAAGGGCAGATCAATGTCAACGAGTGCATCTACTGCATGCACTGCCAGGAACTCTACCACGACGACCACCGCTGTCCGCACATGATCCAGGTGCGCCTGAAGCGGGAGAAATTCGCCGCCCTTTCGACGCCGTCCTCGCGGGGCGAAGCCGCCGCCCGGACCGCCGTCACCCATAACGGCGCACCGATCGGCAAGGCCGACGGCGCGACCGAACTGCCTGCGTGATCAACCAGCCAAGGAGAGGCAATCATGTCTAACGAAGAGAACCAGATCCGCTTGAACCGGCGCCAGATGCTGGGTTCCACGGCTTTCGTGGCGGCGGCGGGAGCCGCGACCGTCGGTGGCGCGATCAGCCTCACCGGTGGCAGCGCCACCCCGGCGGCAGCGCAAGCCGCGGAAGGCCACGGTGCCGAGGTCAAGCCTGGCGAACTGGACGAATACTATACCTTCTTCTCCAGCGGCCAGAGCGGTGAAGTCCGGGTCGTCGGCCTGCCGTCCATGCGCGAACTCATGCGCATTCCGGTGTTCAACCGCTGCAGCGCCACCGGCTGGGGCCTGACCAATGAAAGCCGGAAGATCCTCCTCGAAGGCATGCTGCCGGAAGACCGCGAATTCATGGCGGACCAGGGCGGCATCTTCCTGAACGGCGACCTGCACCATCCGCATCCCTCCCAGACGGACGGGACCTATGACGGCCGCTATCTCTATGCCAACGACAAGGCCAATACGCGCGTCTGCCGCATCCGCCTCGATGTGATGAAATGCGACAAGATCATCCAGTTGCCGAACCAGCACACGGTCCATGGCCTGCGCGTGCAGAAATATCCGAAGACCGGCTATGTCTTCGCCAATGGTGAGGACCGCGTGCCGATCCCGAACGACGGCAAGATCCTCGACGATCACAAGCAGTACCACGCCATCTTCACCGCGGTGGACGGCGAGACGATGAAGGTCGCCTGGCAGGTCATGGTTGACGGCAACCTCGACAATGTCGACGCCGACTACCAGGGCAAGTACTGCTTCGCCACCTGCTACAACTCGGAGGAAGGCGTCAATCTCGCCGAGATGATGGGCAATGAGCAGGACTGGATCGTCGTGTTCAACCTGAAGCGCATCGAGGAAGCTGTCGCCAAGGGCGATTTCAAGGAAATGAACGGCGTCCCGGTCCTCGACGGCCGCAAGGGCTCGCCCTATACCCGCTACATCCCCGTGGCCAACAGCCCGCACGGCATCAACACGGCGCCGGACGGTATTCACGTCGTGGCCAACGGCAAGCTGTCGCCGACCGTGACCGTCTTCGACGTCCGCAAGTTCGACGACCTGTTCGACGACAAGATCCAGCCGCGGGACTGCGTCGTCGCCGAGCCGGAACTGGGCCTTGGCCCGCTGCACACCGCCTATGACGGCAAGGGCAATGCCTATACCACGCTG
The DNA here is from genome assembly GCA_036722275.1 of Rhizobium sp. Lineage (GTDB taxonomy): Bacteria > Pseudomonadota > Alphaproteobacteria > Rhizobiales > Rhizobiaceae > Allorhizobium. The sequence continues at coordinate 14,547 of DAIMJJ010000001.1, forward strand.
TTCATCGACAGCCAGGTGTGCAAGTGGAACATCGAGGACGCCAAGAAGGCCTATGCCGGCGAGAAGGTCGATCCGATCCGCCAGAAGCTCGACGTCCATTACCAGCCGGGGCACAACCATACCTCCATGGGCCAGACCAAGGAGGCCGACGGCAAGTGGCTGATCTCGCTCAATAAGTTCTCCAAGGACCGCTATCTGAACGTCGGACCGCTGAAGCCGGAGAACGACCAGCTGATCGACATCTCCGGCGACGAGATGGTCATCGTTCACGACGGACCGTCCTTCGCCGAGCCGCACGACGCCACCATCGTCCATGCGTCAAAGATCAACCCGGTCAATGTTTGGAACCGCGACGACCCCTTCTTTGCCGATGCGGTCGCCCAGGCCAAGGCCGATGGCGTCGACCTGATGGCCGACAGCACGGTCATCCGTGACGGCAACAAGGTCCGCGTCTACATGACGTCGGTCGCGCCGGCCTTCGGGCTTGAAAGCTTCCAGGTCAAGCAGGACGACGAAGTCACCGTCTACGTCACCAATATCGATGAAGTGGAAGACCTGACCCACGGCTTTGCCATCATCAACTATGGCATCAACATGGAGGTTCCGCCGCAAGCCACCGCCTCGGTCACCTTCAAGGCCAAGAAGCCCGGTGTCTGGTGGTATTATTGCTCGTGGTTCTGCCATGCCATGCACATGGAGATGAAGGGCCGCATGTTCGTCGAACCGAAGGCGGCATGATGAACCTTCGTCAGGCGACGACACGACTTGGAGTGGCGGCCCTCGTGGCCGCCATTCCAGCCATGGGCGGGGCGGCGGAGCACTTTGTTTCGCCGGGCGAGACCCCTTTGCAAGCCGTGATCTCGCAGGCAACCGCAGGCGATGTCCTCGTCCTTTCGTCCGGAGACCACCGGGGACCGGTCACCATCGACAAGCCGCTGGTGCTCGCCGGTGAGAAGGGAGCAACCGTCTTCGGCAATGGCAAGGGCAGCGTCGTCACCATCGCCTCGTCCGGCGTGACCGTTCGCGGGCTGACGGTCACCGGCTCGGGCCGCGATCTCACCTTCCGCGATTCCGGCATTTACGCCGCGCAGGAGGCGACCGGCGCGATCATCGAGAACAACACCGTCACCGACAACATGTTCGGCATCTATCTTTACGGCGCAAAGAACTCCGTCGCGCGCAACAACACGGTGATCGGCCTGAAATCCGGCCGCATGAGCGAAGCTGGCAGCGGCATCACCATCTGGAACGCGCCAGGGGCCAAGGTCATCGGCAACAACATTCGTTTCGGCCGCGACGGGATCGCCACGACGGCCAGCAAGAACAATGTATTCAGCGGCAACCGCTTCAGCGACCTGCGCTTTGCCATCCACTACATGTACACCAATGACAGCGAGATCTCCGACAACGTGTCGACCGGCAACTCGGTCGGTTACGCGATCATGTATTCCAACCGGCTGAAGATCACCGGCAACGTCTCCGACGGCGACCGCGACCACGGGCTGCTCCTCAACGCCGCCAATGGCTCGCAGATCAGCGGCAATGTCGTTCGCGGGCGCATGCAGCCGATCGACCGCTGGCTTTCGGCAGGGCAGCAGACCGGCGAGCACGGCGTTCCTGCCTCCGATGGCACGGGCGCGACCGTCCTCGGCGACCAGCGTCTCGGGCCGGAAAAGTGCGTCTTCATCTACAATGCCAACCGCAACCGGTTCATGGACAACAGCTTCGAGAACTGCGCCATCGGCATCCACTTCACCGCAGGATCGGAAGGCAACCGGATGAGCGGCAACGCCTTCATCAACAACCGCAACCAGGTCAAATATGTCGGAACCCGCTATCTCGACTGGTCGAACGAGGGTCGTGGCAACTATTGGAGTGACAACCCCGCCTTCGATCTCAACGGCGACGGCATTGCCGACAATCCCTATCGCCCCAATGACCTGATCGACCAGGTGCTGTGGACTTCGCCTCAGGCGAAGATCCTGATGTCGAGCCCGGCGGTCCAGGTCATCCGCTGGGCCCAGGCACAGTTTCCGGCCCTCCTGCCAGGAGGGGTGATCGACAGCCATCCGCTGATGGCGCCGGCCACGGAAAGCAAGGTGATCCAATGACCGTGACCGTCAGCGCCAGTGGCGTCTCCAAACGTTATGGCACGGTTCATGCCGTCCGGGACGTCACCTTCACCCTCAATGCCGGCGAGACCATCGCGCTGGTCGGTCACAACGGCGCCGGCAAGACGACCCTGATCAAGCTCATGCTCGGACTGATCCGGCCGACGAACGGCACCGTCAGCGTGCTCGGCGAGGCCCCGGCCCGCGGCGACTTTCACGTCCGTCAGCGTCTCGGTTACCTGCCCGAGAGCGTTTCCTTCCACATGGCACTCACCGGGCGCGAGACCCTGGCCTTCTATGCACGCCTGAAGCGCGTGACACTTGGCTCGACGGACGAGCTGTTTGAACGCGTCGGACTTGCCGAGGAAGCCGCCGACCGTCCGGTCAGGACCTATTCGAAGGGTATGCGCCAGCGTCTCGGCCTCGCCCAGGCGCTGCTCGGCGAACCGCGCGCGCTGCTGCTCGACGAGCCCACCAGCGGGCTGGATCCGGCGCTGCGCCGCAGCTTTTACGACCTGATCACCCAACTCAAATCGTCCGGCGCGACCGTGCTTCTGTCCTCGCACGCGCTGACCGAACTCGAGGACCGGGCCGACCGTGTCATCATCGTCAATCGTGGCCTGACCATCGCCGACGGAACGCTTGACGAGCTTCGCCACATTGCTCGGCTTCCCACCCGCATCGGCGTGACGCTCACGGATGCGGCCTCGAGCCCTGGCTGGACAGAGAACGGCATTCGCTGGCGGCGGACGGTGAGTGGAGCCTTCGAAGCGGAGGTAGCGCCGGAACACAAGATCCGCCTGCTGCACGACATGACCGCCGATCCGTCACGACTGTCATCGCTCTCGGTCGTCGAGCCGACGCTCGACGAGCTATATGCGCATTTCCTCGAAGGGCAGTCGCCGACATGACCAATATTCTGATCATTGCCCGCAAGGAGATCCAGGAAGGCCTGCGCAACCGTTGGGTGCTAGCGACCACGCTTCTCTTGGCGGCACTTGCCCTCACGCTCTCCTTCCTCGGCAGCGCACCGACCGGCAATGTCGGCGTCAACCGTCTGGACGTGGTCATTGTCAGCCTGTCCAGCCTCACCATCTTTCTGGTGCCGCTGATCGCCCTTCTCCTGTCGCATGACGCTATCGTCGGAGAGAGCGAGCGCGGCACCATGCTCCTGCTGCTCAGCTATCCGGTCGGCCGCAGCGAGGTGATCTTCGGCAAGTTCCTCGGTCATCTCGCCATTCTCGGCTTTGCGACGCTGTTCGGCTACGGCGCGGCCGCGGGCGCACTCACGGTCGCCGGCAGCGATATAGCGCTCGAAAGCTGGGGCGCCTTCGCCGCCATGATCGTCTCGTCCATCCTGCTCGGCGCCGTCTTTCTTGCCATCGGTTATCTCGCAAGCACCCTCGTCGGCGAACGCAGCACGGCGGGCGGCATCGCCATCGGCATCTGGCTGTTCTTTGTCCTCATCTATGACATGGCCCTGCTCGGTGGGCTGGTGGCGGCCAAGGGCCATGCCGTCCCCGCCCTCCTCCTGGACCTGCTGCTCCTCGCCAATCCGACCGATGTCTACCGGCTGCTGAACCTCGGCGCGGGCAATGCCGGTGCGCTCTCGGGCATGGGTGGCGTTGCCGCCCATAGCGGTCTTACGCCCCCCGTTCTCGTTGCCGCGCTTCTGCTCTGGACCGCGCTTCCGCTCGCGTGTGCCACCATCGTCTTTTCAAGGAGGGAAGTATGAGATTCTCGATCGCCGTTGGCACCATCGCCGCATCCCTCTTGCTCTCGGCCTGCAGCGAAGAACAGGCTGCCATGCCGGCGCCCTTTGCGCTGACAGAAGAGGCCATGGGCCGTTATTGCGGCATGAATGTTCTCGAACACGCCGGCCCCAAGGGGCAGATCATTCTCGAGCAGATCCCCGAGGCCATCTGGTTCTCCTCGGCGCGCGACGCGCTCGCCTTCACCATGCTACCGGAAGAGCCGCGCGACATCGCCGCGATCTATGTGTCCGACATGGGCAAGGCGACAAGTTGGGAGGCGCCGGGGGCGGATAACTGGATCGATGCCCGCAAGGCCGTCTTCGTCATCGAGAGCAAGCGGCGCGGCGGCATGGGCACGCAGGAAGCCGTGCCCTTCTCCAGCGAGGCCGACGCAAAGGCCTTTGCCGACAAGAACGGCGGCCGCCTCGTGACGTTCGATGACATGCCCCAGGACTATATTCTTGGTTCAGGCGATGCGCCGGGGCTCGATGGTTCCTCCCAAGACCCTCAATCGACGGGCGAAGATGCAAAGGAGAACGATCATGGCTGACCCCATCACCCGCAGGCGTGCCCTGACCATCATGGCCGCGGCCGCCGGCCTGCCTCTCGTGTCGACGGCCGGCCGCGCCGCGGCCGCTTCGGCCCCCGTGGTGTGGCACGGCCAGGCGCTCGGGGCGCCAGCCACGCTGATCCTCAATCATCCGGATCGGTCTGAGGCGGAGGCGCTTGTCCGCCGCGTCGTCGCTGAGGTGGAAAGACTTGAAGGCATATTGAGCCTCTACCGCGAGACCTCGGCGCTGTGCGAACTCAACCGCAGCGGTGCGCTTGCGGCACCACCGCCGGAATTGGTCGATGTCCTCGCCGCGAGCCGAAGCGCCCATGAGACGACAGGCGGGGCCTTCGATCCGACGGTCCAGCCCCTCTTTGCCCTTTACGCCCACCACTTCAAAAAAGCCGGTGCCACCGCCGGCGGCCCCGCACAGGATGCCGTCGAACAAGCGCGGGCGCACGTCGACTTCGACGCGGTACGGTTCAACGCCGACCGCATCGCCTTTGCCCGACCCGACATGGCGCTGACGCTGAACGGCATCGCCCAAGGCTATGTCACGGATCGCGTTGTGGCGCTGCTGCGCGCCAGCGGCATGGACAAGAGCCTGATCGACATGGGGGAAAGTCGCGCACTTGGCTCGCAGCCGAACGGCCGCCCCTGGATGATCGGCATCGCCGAAACCCAGGCGGACCGCCAAGGCGAAACGGTGATCCCGCTGGTCGACAGAGCCATTGCCACCTCCGCCTTCTCCGGCTTTCTCTTCGACGCCGCCGGCCGCTTCAGCCATATCCTCGACCCTCGTCAGGGCAGCGTACCGCCGCGTTACCGGCGGCTCAGCGTGATTGCGGCCGATGCGACGCGGGCCGACGCCTATTCGACCGCCTTCAGCCTCATGGAACGGGAACGGATCGAAAGCGTGCTGAAGGGCCAGCCGGATGTAGCCGTCGACCTGCTGACCGTCGATGGCAAAGCCCTTCGTCTCGGACGGCCGGCGACCGCCTTGTCGCTCTGAGCTCCCCGGCGAACGCCGGGCTGCCGGCTATCGCCCGGCCTCTTGCAACAGCGAAAGCTCGGCGCGATGGCGCATCATGGTGACCAGCGCCGCATAGTCCCGCTCATAGAAGTTCCGCAGCGAAGGATTGGGTGTGACCGACTGCATGCGCATCGCCATCACCGCACCGGCCCTTGCCATATCGGTAAAAACGCCGCCGCTGACGGCAGCGTGCTGTGCCGTGCCAAGCAGTACGGCATCCTGGTCGACGGGTGTCAGCACCGCGCAGTCAAGCACATCCGCGTAGAGCTGCGGGATCAGCGGATGGTTGGAAAAGCCGCCGGCCATTGCCAGCGAGCGCACGCGGCCCGGTTCGCCCGGCATGTGCGCAATGATGTGCCGGATGCCGCAGGCAAGGGCCACGCAGGTCCGCCAGTAGAGCCGGCACAGACCATCGAAGCTGCGATCGAGCGTCATGCCGGCAATGGTGCCGGTGAGATCCGGGTCGGTGGTCGGCGAGCGCGTCCCGTGAAAATCCGGCAAGACATGGATTGGCAGCCCGTAGCCCGGTCCCTCGCGCTCGATCCGTTCGGCAACATGGTCGAGAATGGCGGCATGGCGGGCCCGGCTTGGCTCGCCGCCAGCCGGATGGATCTGCAGGATATGGTCAAGCAGGGCGCCCGACGCCGACTGGCCGGCCTCCGTCAACCAGAGATCGGCAATCGCCACATCACGGAAAGCGCCCCAGCAGCCCTCGGCCTGGACGCTCTGGCGTGTGAGTTGCACCACGCAGCTCGAGGTCCCGGCAATCAGCGCCAGATGCGTCTCCAGCCGGTCGCCGGACACGACATCCGGAAGGCTGAACAGGGCGATCGTGCCGGCATAGGCATCAATCAGGCCCGGCGCCACAAGGCAGGAAGGGGTCAGTCCGAGTTCGCCGGCCGCCGCGGCGGAAAGAGCCCCGACGGGCTGCGTCGCCTTGAGCGTGGTCGGCGGCAGTCCCGCGCGTGCGATGACGTCCTCAAGCCCGACCAGTGCCAGAAAATCGGAAGGCGCCGCGCCTGGCGCCTCCGGCGCAAAGCCCCACTTGGCCGCCATCGGGGAGTGCCCCCGCAGGGGCGATCCCGTGGCGCGCCAGGTGAGATAGTCGGAAAGGTCGAAGATGAGGCCCGCCTTCTGCCAGGTGTCCGGCATCTCTTCCTTCAGCCAGAGCAGCTTGGGCAGCTGCATCTCCGCCGAAAGCCGGCCTCCGAAACGATCGAGCAGTGGATCGCCGGTCCGGTTGCACCGCTCCGCCTGCCGGACCGCGCGGTGGTCCATCCACAGAAGAGTGTCGAGGTTGGTGCGTCCCGTGGTCGAAACCGACAGCGGCCGCCCTTCCCTGTCACGCACCACCAGAGAGCAGGTCGCATCGAAGCCGAGGGCGCGAACCGCCTCCGGCCTGATATTCGACTTCTCGATCACCGAGCGTACGGCGCGGCAAACAGCGGCCCAGATCTCCTCGCTGTCCTGTTCGAGATGGCGTTCCTTCGGCTGGACGAGCGAAATCGGCACGACGTCGCGGGCGATTTGCGTCCCGGCCAGATCAAACAGGCCGGCGCGCACGCTACCGGTGCCAACGTCCACCGCGATGATGTAGTCATGCATCAGGATTGTCTCTCGGTCTCCCGGCCGGGAGCACAAGGTGAAGCAAATCGGCCATGGCGTCAAACCGCGTTTCCGGTTTCAGCCGCTCCAGTTCCTCCTGATAATCGGCAAGGCCCGTATGGGATCCGCCGGTATAGGCAAGGACACGCATGCCGGCCGCCCGCGCCGCCATGATGCCGGCCGGACTGTCCTCGATCACCACGCATTCCGCCGGCGCACGCCCCATGGCGGCTGCGGCGTGAAGAAAGAGGTCCGGCGCCGGCTTGCCCCGTTCGACCATGGATGCGGAGAAGATTCGAGGGTCGAAACGCGTCCGGATCCCGGTAACCGTCAACGACAGGACGATCCGCTCCGGCTGCGAAGAGGAGGCAACGCACCACTCGATCCCGGCGGCCTCCAGCGCCTCGAGAGCCGTAACGACACCCGGCGTGGGCCGCAGTTCGGCGCGGAAACGGGCATAGAGCCTGCCACGCATCTCGGCGAGAAAGGCCTCGTCGATCGCAAGCCCATATTCCGCCTCGGCGGTTCTGACCATCGAGGCGAGACTTCGCCCCAGGAAGAGCGAGGACGCTTCCTCCAGCCCAATCGAGATACCCGCACCCGCCAGCATGTCCATGAGAACGGCCAGCGAGATCGGTTCACTGTCCACCAGCACGCCGTCGCAATCGAAGATCACCAGCGGTCGTGCCACATCTTCGGGATGAGAGATCGGTTCGTTCAGAGCAATCGTCCTTCCAGATACCGCTTGAGCGTTTCGGCGGTGCCGGCCTCGTACAGAGATCTTAGCGCGGTGGAGAACCGCTCGCGGAACAGGGGATCGGTGCCGACGCTCCCGAAGATGTCGGATAGCGCCAGAAATGCAAGCGGATCCACCTTTGCGCTGAGTGCCGCGGCCTTCAGTCTGTCGGCACTGGCATCGTTGAACACGATCGCCTTGCCGCTGTCCGTATGTCCCTCGAAGTAGCGGCACCACAGCGCCGACACCAGCGCGAGACCCACTACGTCCAGCCCCCTGGCCAGCCGGTCGGCCGTAGAGGGCAGGATGAACTTCGGTTGGCGGTTTGAACCGTCCTGGGCGAGCCGCGGAATGGTATCGCCGATCTTCGGATTGGAGAACCGCCGCTCGATCAGGTTGAAATAGGCATCGAGGCTGGTGTCCGGCACCGGCGGCACGATCGGAATGATTTCTTCCTTTTCCAGCTTGGCGAGGAAAGCGCGGATCAGCGGGTTCTCCATCGCCTCATGGACAAAATGAATGTCCATGAGCGCGGCCGGATAAGCGATTGCCGCATGCCCCCCATTGAGAATCCGCAGCTTCATCAGTTCATACGGGGCGACGTCCTCGACGAAGGTGACGCCGACGGCCTCGAGCGCCGGACGGCCAAGCGGAAACTTATCCTCCATCACCCATTGCTTGAACTCCTCGCAGAACACCGGCCATCCGTCCTCGATGCCATAGGTGTCGCGGGTCAGCGTAATCTCCCGCTCGCCGGTCGCCGGCGTAATGCGGTCGACCATGGAGTTCGGGAAGGCGACGTTTTCGTGGATCCAGTGGGCGAAATCGGGATCGGACAGCCGGGCGAGCCCGGTGACAGTCGCCTCCGTCACCTCGCCATTGCCGGGGATGTTGTCGCAGCACATCACGGTGAACGGCGCGATGCCGGCGTCGCGACGCGCCCGAAGGCCGGCGATGACCAGGCCGAAGACCGTTTTCGGATGGGCCGGATCGGCCGCGTCGGCGACCATCGCCGGATTGGTCGGGTCAAAGGCACCCGTTGCCGGGTCGATAAAATAGCCGCCCTCGGTGATCGTAAGCGAGACAATGCGGATCGCCGGGTCCGCTAGGGCGGCTATGATGGCGCCGTCGTCCGGCGCCGTGAGAATGTCGATCATCGGACCGGTCACGGTGGCAGCACTGCGATTGTTGTCCTGCTCTACCACCGTGGTGAGATAGTCCTGCGCGGCCAGCTTTTCCTTCATCAACCGGTCGGACGGCATCACCCCGGCCCCGACGATGGCAAAGTCGAGGTCGCGGCCGAGATTGAACAGCTCATGCAGATAGATCGCCTGGTGCGCCCGGTGAAAATTGCCGACGCCGAAATGCAGGATGCCCGGTGTGAGCTGGTCGCGGCGATAGGACGGCACCGCGGCCCTTGTCGCGATTTCGGGCAGGCTGGCCAGGGAAAGCTTGCGGGTCATGTCATTGTCCTCGATTGGTAAAGCCGGACCGTCGCGTGCGCGACCGTCAGCTCATCCAGTTGCCGCCGTCGACGTTGTAGGTCTGGGCGACGATGTAATCGGCCTCCGGGGTGGCGAGGAAAATCGCCATTCCCGTTAGGTCTTGCGAAGTGCCCATGCGGCCGAAAGGCACGGCCTCGCCGACCTGCCGCTTCTTCTCGCCCAAGGGAAGGTTCTCGTAGCGGGCAAACAGCGCATCGACGCCGTCCCAGTGCTCGCCGTCGACCACGCCGGGGGCGATCGCGTTGACATTGATGCCGTGCTTGATGAGGTCGAGCCCCGCAGACTGGGTGAGCGAGATGATCGCGGCCTTGGTGGCGCAATAGACGGCCACGAGGGCTTCGCCCCGCCGGCCGGCCTGGCTTGCCATGTTGATGATCTTGCCGCCCTTGCCGCGGGCGATCATCGATTTTGCGACCGCCTGCAGCATGAAGAGGGAGCCTGCGACATTGATCGCAAACAGCCGATCATAGCTCTGGCGGGTGATCTCGACGATCGGCGCCAGGTCGAACAAGGCGGCATTGTTGATCAGTATGTCGATCCCGCCGGCCGTCTCCTCGACGGCTTTTACCGCCGCATCGATCGAGGCCTGGTCGGTGACGTCGAGCCGGACGGCATAGGCCGCCGGGCCGATCTCGGCGGCGGTTGCGCGGGCGCGTTCCAGATCGATGTCGGCAATGGCAACCCGGGCACCCTCGCGCACATAGGCCTCGGCAAAGGCCTTGCCGATCCCGCGCGCAGCGCCCGTGATGATGGCCGACTTGCCTTCAAGACGTCCGGTCATTGCGCAAGCCCCCGCTCGTTGAAGCGGTGCAGGCGGGCAGGATCGGGGGTGATGTAGACCGTATCACCGTGATGCACCGGCATCTCGCCGCTGACCCTGGCGGTCACGCTGCCCACGTCTTCGACATCGACATGCAGGAAGGTGTCGGAGCCGAGATGCTCAGCGACGGTGACGCGGCCCCTCCAGGCGCCCTCGGTGGTCGAGAGCGTCACATGTTCAGGGCGGATGCCGATCGTATGAGCGCCCTTTTCCTGCGCCACCCGGCCACCGATGAGGTTCATCCTCGGCGAGCCGATGAAGCCGGCGACGAAGAGGTTGGCCGGAGTGCGATAGAGTTCGAGCGGCGAGCCGACCTGTTCGATCCGGCCCTTGTTCAAGACGACGATCTTGTCGGCCATGGTCATCGCCTCGACCTGGTCGTGGGTGACATAAATCGAGGTCGCGCCCAGCTTCTGATGCAGCTCGGAGATTTCCAGCCGCATGTTGACGCGCAGCGCCGCATCGAGGTTCGACAACGGCTCGTCGAACAGGAAGCATTCCGGCGACCGCACGATGGCGCGTCCGATGGCGACCCGCTGGCGCTGGCCGCCGGACAGGTTGCGCGGTTTGCGCTCGAGATAGTCGGTCAGATTGAGGATCCTCGCCGCCTCCTCGACCTTGCGATCGATCTCCGCCTTGTCGACCTTGGCCATCTTCAGCGGAAAGCCGATATTGGAGCGCACACTCATGTGCGGATAGAGCGCGTAGGACTGGAACACCATGGCGAGCCCCCGCTGCGAGGGCGCCTTGTGCGTGGCATCGACCCCGTCGATCAGGATGCGTCCGCCGGACACGTCCTCAAGGCCCGCGATCAGCCGCAGCAGAGTGGACTTTCCGCAACCGGACGGTCCGACGAAGACGGCGAATTCGCCATTGTTGATCTCCAGGTCGATCGAAGGAATGACGGTGACCTCGCCAAAGGTCTTGGAGACGTTTTCGAGCTTGATGCTGCCCATGGTCTTTGTTCCTTACTTGACGGCGCCGAAGGTCAGGCCGCGGACCAATTGTTTCTGGCTGAACCAGCCGAGGATGACGATCGGGGCAATCGCGAGCGTCGAGGCCGCCGAGAGCTTGGCCCAGAAGAGACCCTGCGGGCTGGAGAATGAAGCGATGAAGGCAGTGAGCGGTGCCGCGTTCGTCGTGGTCAGCCGAATCGTCCAGAAGGACTCGTTCCAGGCGAGAATGACGTTGAGCAGCATGGTCGAGGCAATGCCGGGCACCGCCATCGGCGTGAGCACATGGACGATCTCGTTCATCAGCGAGGCACCGTCCATGCGGGCCGCTTCGAGGATCTCGCCCGGGATCTCGCGGAAGTAAGTGTAGAGCATCCACACGACGATCGGCAGGTTGATCAGCATCAGCATGACGGTCAGGCCGATACGGGTGTCGAGCAGACCGAAGTCGCGGAACATGAGATAGATCGGCACGAGCACGGCGACCGCCGGCATCATCTTCGTGGAAAGCATCCACATCAGGATGTCCTTGGTGCGCCTGGTCGGCGAAAACGCCATGGCCCAGGCGGCCGGAATGGCAACCAGCAGCGCCAGGAGCGTGGAGCCGACCGAAATCACCACCGAGTTCATGAACGGCTTGAAATAGTCGCGCTGCGTCTGGACGGTCACGTAGTTTTCGAGGGTGAAGGAAGGGATCAGGTCGAAGCCCTGGATCGCCTCCGTCTCGGTTTTGATGCTGGTGATGATCGTGTAGAGGATCGGGAAAAAGATCACCAAGGCCACGACCCAGGCCAGGGCGGTAAGCGCGATCCTGCGGCGGGAACTGACTGCACGTGCCATGATCTTGTCTCCTCAGCGATCCAGGTTCCGGCCGACCGCCCGCATCAGGAAGAAGGCGACGATATTGGCGAGAATGACCGCGATGATGCCCCCCGCCGATGCACCGCCGACGTCGTAGCCCAGAAGCGCGGTGCGATAGATCAGGAAGGCGAGATTGGTGGAGGCATAGCCCGGACCGCCATTGGTGGTGACGAGGATCTCGGCATAGACCCCGAGCAGGAAGATGGTCTGGATGAGGATCACGACCGTGATCGCCCGGGCGAGATGCGGCAGGACGAGATAGATGAACTGGTCGATGAAACCCGCGCCATCCATCTCGGCCGCTTCCTTCTGCTCGCCGTCGAGCGACTGCAGGGCGGTCAGCAGGATCAGGGTCGCGAACGGCAGCCATTGCCAGGCGACGATGATGATGATCGAAAACAGCGGGTACTGCGCGAACCAGTCCACCGGCTGGAAACCGAGCGCCCGGTTGATATCGGCGAGCACGCCGTAGCCGGGATGCATGATCATGTTCTTCCACACCAGTGCTGCGACCGGCGGCATGACGAAGAAGGGAGAGATGATCATGATGCGCACCAACCCCTGCCCGAAGATCGGTTGGTCGAGCAGAAGCGCGATGGCGATACCGCCGACAATGGTGATGAAAAGCACACCACCGACGATCAGCAGCGTATTCCAGATCGACTGGAAAAAGGCCGGATCGGTGTAGAAGAAACGGTAGTTGAACAGTCCGCCGAAACTGACATTGGGGGGTTGAGCAGATTGTAGTTCTGGAACGAGAACCAGAGCGTCATGGCGAGCGGCACGATCATCCAGATCAGCAGCAATCCGACCGAAGGCGCCATCATCAGGCGGGCAAGCGTCCGGGTGTTTTGCGTAGCCATGGTGCGATCCCAATCGTTGGTGCCGGACAAGCGTTGCGGCCGGCGAGAAGGCCCGTTGATCCCGAGCTTGTAGGCTGTGCCGTCGCTGCGGCCGTCCCCTCAAGCGCCGGTCACGCCGTCGAAGCGGCGAAGGACACCGCCCGGACCGAAATCCGGGCGGCGCATGCGCGGGAGGGAGCTTACTTGATATAGCCGGCGCGGGTCATTTCGCGCTCGGCGGCCTGCTGGGCCTGGGCCAGCGCATCGTCGACCGTCATCTGGCCGGCAAGCGCTGCCGAGAACAGCTGACCGACCGTGGTGCCGAGCCCCTGGAACTCGGGGATGGCGACGAACTGCACGCCGACATAGGGCACCGGCTTCACCGTCGGGTTCTTGGGATCGGCCGCGTTGATCGAATCCAGCGTCATCTTCGCAAACGGCGCCGCCTTCTGGTATTCCGGGTTCTCGTAGAGCGAGGTGCGCGTGCCCGGAGGAACATTGGCCCAGCCCTCCTTGGATGCGACGAGGTTCGCATAGTCCTTGCTGGTCGCCCAGGCGATGAACTTCTGCGCCGCATCGGCCTTCTGCGAACCCGCCGGAACGGCGAGGTTCCAGGCCCAGAGCCAGTTGCCGCGCTTGCCAAGCCCGGTGTCGGGAGCGAGCGCGAAACCGACCTTGTCGGCGACGGTCGAGTCCTTCGGATTGGTGACGAACGAAGCCGCGACGGTGGCGTCAATCCACATGCCGCACTTGCCCTGCTGGAACAGCGCCAGGTTTTCGTTGAAGCCGTTCGACGAGGCGCCCTGCGGGCCGGCATCGTTCATCAGCTTCACATACATGTCGAGCGTGTTCTTCCATTCCGGCTGGTCGAACTGCGGCTTCCAGTTCTCGTCGAACCAGCGGGCGCCGAAGGCGTTGGATGTGGCCGTCAGGAAGGCCATGTTTTCGCCCCAGCCGGCCTTGCCGCGCAGGCAGATACCGTTGATCCCGGCCGCGCGATCGGTCATCTTGCGGGCGGCGTCGTTGATGAACTCCCAGGTCGGCGCGTCAGGCATGGTCAGCCCCGCCTTCTCCATCAGGTCCTTGCGGTACATGACCATCGAGCTTTCGCCGTAGAAGGGCGCGGCATAGAGCTTGCCGTCGTCGCCGGTCAGACCCGATCGGATAGCCGGGAGCAGATCGTCCACATCATAATCGGCGCCGAGATTGTCGAGCGGCAGGAGCCAGCCCTGCTTGGCCCAGATCGGCACTTCATAGGTGCCGATCGTCATGACGTCGTACTGTCCACCCTTGGTCGCGATGTCGGTCGTCACGCGCTCGCGCAGCACGTTTTCCTCGAGCGTGACCCACTCGACCTGGATGTCCGGGTTCTTCGCGGTGAACTCGGAGGTGAGGCCCTGCATACGGATCATGTCGCCATTGTTGACGGTCGCGATTGTCAGCGTCTCGGCCGAGGCTATCCCTGCAAGGGCGAGAGCCGAGCACGCGCCCAGCAGAAGTGTCTTCACTTTCATGTCTTCCTCCCAGAAAGAATGAGCATTTGCTTCGCTCATGGGCAATTACTCACATTAGCGGGTCGAGAGTCAATGCGGAAACGGTGTTGCAATGCCGAAAGGACCGCCCAAACCGTTGAGCAGCCTTGCAAAAATTTAACTGGGAAATTGCTCAGCGGGCGAGCAGATGACGCGCGGCGTCCTCGTCGGTGATCAGCGCGTTGATGTGGCCGCCGAGAGCGGCAGCCCGGATCGCGCGCAGCTTGCGCCGCCCGCGTGCCACGCCGCAGACGACCGAGGCCTCTCGCGAGGGGATCGCGATGGAGGCCACGCGTTCGTTGACGGGGTGATCGAGCACGTTGCCGTCCTCGCCATAGATCCAGCCGCAGATTTCGCCAGCGGCGCCGGCGGCCATCAGTTCGTCCATCTCCTCCTGGCGCAGGAAACCATCGACCAGGAGGGGTGCCTGGGCGCCCATTTCGCCGATCCCGACAAAGGTGACGTGCGAACGCTCGCCGAGCGCGATCGTCGGGGCAACCAGCGGTTGGCGTCGCAGCAGATCACGTTCCTCCCTGGACGAGACGATGACGGGAAGCGGCATCGGAAAATGCGGCGCCTTCACCGCGTCGGCCATGGAATAGATGACGTTAAAATAGGCGGCCGAACCGTCCGGGCTGATATTGCCGGTCAGCGAGACGATCTTGTGCTGCGGGCACTCCATCGGCGGCAGCTGGTCGACCATGGCTCTCAAGGTGCGTCCGGTGCCCATGGCGATCACCAGCGGGTCCGGCTGTTTGAGCCAGCGCTCGAGCTCGGCGGCGCCGGCCTCGGCGACACCGACGGTCGCCGAATCCGAGCCCGGATCGGTCGGCACCACCTCGACCCGCTTCAGCCCGTATTTCGCCTTCACCGCCTCGGCAAGCTCCATGCAGACCGCGATGGGATGATCGAGACGAACCTTGATCAGCTTTTCAGCAACGGCCAGCGAAACCAGCCGCTGGGCGCTCTGGCGCGAGATCCCCATGGTGGCGGCGATCTCGTCCTGGGTGCGCCCGGCCACATAATAGAGCCAGCCGGCCCGTGCCGCGTCGTCCAGTCTCGTCAGCGCTTCGCCTCGCCGTGTCATCTCGCTTCACCTCTTGCCCCGCAAAAGAGCTGGCAAGTTTTCCGCTTCCTGTCAAACCGTCAGCATTTGGTGCCAGGCACGCGCCGCCGGCCATGCAAGCAGCATCGGATGGGCGAATCAGAGCGTCAGTGCCGTCGTATCGCTTGAGATCAGAGCCTTCAGTATACCGTGCAGCGTGTGCTCGCTGTGCTCGACCATGGCTGCCCGCGCCAGATCCGGATCGCGCAGGCGCAGAACGTCGACGATCTTGCGGTGGTCGCTGCTGGTCTCCGGATTAACGTCGCGGCTGACCGCGCCGAGATAAAACAGGCGCGTGCATTCATCGAGATGTGCCGCCACCAGGGCCAGCAGGCGCGGATTGTTGGCGCCTTCGGCAATGGCGATATGAAAGTCGCGATTCGCTTTCACGAAGGACTGCACGCTTTCACCTTGGGATGGATCGTAGCGGGCATCGGCCAACATCTCCAGCCGGTCCAGATCGGCCGACGTCAGGTTGAGTGCGGCCATCGAGGCTGCGGTTCCTTCCGTCATGGCGCGGATGGCGAAGAGGTCGTTGATGTCTTTGACAGTAACCGGCGTTACCCGGTAGCCGCGCCGGGGAAAGGCCTCGATCAGACCTTCCGCGACCAGCCTTCCGAGCGCCTCGCGCACCGGCGTCTTGCTCATGGACAGCTGATCCGCAAGCTCGAGTTCGGAAAACTCCGCGCCGGGCCGCAAGGCGCCGGATAGCACGCGCTCGCGCAGGGCACCATAGGCGGTTTCCGTCAACGACACCTTCTTCGTGCGGCCACCCACCGGGTCTGTCGAGAGAACGAGTGTCTGCAAGGCTCAAGCTCCTGATCTTCGGGCCTGCCTCCGGCGCGCCATGCGCAGCAGCGTTTTGGCCCTTTTTTTCCTTCTCCTCCACTTTCCGAGACAGCGCAAGCCGAGGGGGCTTTGACATAACATATTTCGTAGTATATTACGATGCATATTACAGCTTGAGGGGGTCGCCCCCCTCCGGGAGGGGCTCTTGGCGAAAATTCTGGTGATCAATCCGAACAGCTCGAAGGCGGTGACGCGCTCCATGGAGGCGTGCCTTCAGGTGTTCTCGCCGAGCCGCCACGAAATCCGCTGCATCGAACTGGAAGCCGCCCCGCCGGGCATCGAGACCGATGCGCATGTCGCCGAGGTCGTGCCTTTGTTGGTCGATGCCGCCGGCCGCACAGATGCAGACGCCATCGTCATCGCCTGCTTCTCCGACCCGGGCATTTCGGCCGTCAGGGCCGCGACCGACATTCCGGTCATCGGCATTGCCGAGGCCGCCTATCTCGCCGCGCTCGGCCTCGGCGCTCGCTTCGGCATCGCGTCCATGGGGCAGTCCTCGATCCTGCGCCATCGCCGCTATCTGGAGGCCTTGAAGATCGACGGCCGGCTCGCCGGCGACCGCTCCATCGACATGACCGTGTCCGAACTTGTGGCGACGGACGCCATCACGCCCGTCACCCGCATCGGCGCGACCCTTCGCGATCAGGACGGGGCGGAGGTCGTGATCCTCGGCTGTGCCGGGCTCGGCTCCTATCGCGCGGCCGTGCAGGCCGAACTCGGCATCCCGGTCATCGACCCCGTGCAGGCCGGCGTCGCCCTCGCCGCAACGCAGGCCGAACTTGGCTACGCAAGGAGACGCGCATGACCATCGACCTGATCATTCGTGGCCGCGTGGTCACGCCGCAGGCGACGCTTGAAGACGGTTGGGTGGCGATCAGCGGACCGACGATCCATTCGGTCGGAGAGGGCAAGCCCCCGGAAGCCTTGGCGATCCATGACACCGGAGACGCTTACGTCTTCCCCGGCATCATTGACGGTCAGACGCATGCCGGAAGTTATCTCGGCCTTCCGGGCATCGAGCCGACCACGCGCTCGGCGATCGCCGGCGGCGTGACCACCATCGTCGATATGCCCTATGACAATCCCGCGCCGCTCAGCACAACCGAGCATCTGGCGGCCAAAGTCGATGCCGTCACGCGTCATGCGCATTGTGACGTCGCGCTCTATGGCACGGTCATGCCGGGCCAGGCGCTCGGCGAGGTGTCCAGTCTTGCCGAAGGGGGCGTCGTCGCCTTCAAGATCTCGGCCTTCGAAAGCAGCCCGACACGGTTTCCGCGCATCGACGCCGCCCTTACGCTGGACCTGCTCGAAGCGCTCGCCTCCACGGATCTTCCACTCGGCCTGCACAACGAGGACCAGGAAATCGTTCGCGCCCGCGTTGCCAGAGCGAGAGCCGAAGGCAGAAACGGCATTGCCGCCCATTCGCCGAGCCGTCCGCCGGCGGCCGAGATGGCCTCGACCGCGCATTTCCTGGAACTCGCCGCCAGCGCCGGTGCGCATGCCCATATTGTGCACATCAGCAGCCCGCGCGGCTTCCGCCTCGTCGACCACTATGCCCGCGATGGCTTCCGCGCCACCGGTGAGCTCTGCGTCCACTATCTCTGGTTCGACCCGGATCGCGACGGCGAGGAGCTGGGCGCGCGCATGAAGGTCAACCCGCCCATCCGTCCCGGGCAGATCGACGCCCTTTGGCAGGAGCTCGTTGAGGGCCGAATCGCCTTCGTCAGCTCCGACCATTCCAGCTGGCCGATCGACAACAAGTTCACCGACAGCATCTTCGATGCCGGGGCCGGTGTGCCCGGCATGGAGACGTTGCTGCCCGCCTTCCTCACGGTCGCGCGCGACCGGGGCGCCGATGCAGCACGACTGACCGCGGAATACCTGGCCGAACGTTCTGCCCGCTTCTTCGGGCTCTCCCCGCGGAAAGGCGCCCTCGTCGCCGGCGCCGATGCCGATATCACGATCTTCGCAGAGGGCGAGCACGTCTGGGATGCCAGCCGGGCAGAGGACGGCCTGCGCTGGAGCCCCTATGACGGGCGCCGCTTCGCCGGCCGCGTCGTCGGCACCTATCTCGCCGGCAGGCTCGCCTATGACGGGACCGCGGTCCTCAACGCACCGGGCAGCGGCCGTTATCTGGCGAGGGGCAATTCCAAGTGGTTTGAGGAGAACCGGAAAGCATGAACACGACGGCACCCGCACGACCGGACAATGGCAAGGTCGAGAAGGCGATCACCTTTCTCTACTATGTCGATCTGCCCAAGGCCTTCGCCTTTTACACCGAGGTGATGGGCTTTCCGCTGGAGATCGACCAGGGCTGGTCGAAGATCCTGCGCATTGCCGACAATGCCTATGTCGGCCTGGTCGACGAGACGCGCGGCATGCACCGGGCCCATCCGGTCAAGCCAGTCCAGCTGTGCATCCGCGTCCCGGACGTCGATGCATGGCACCGTTATCTCGCGGCCCATCAGGTCGCGGCGCTCACCGAGACCAAGGACAGTCTTTCCCTGGGGATCCGCGCCTTCGTGCTCGAGGATCCCGAGGGCTACCAGATCGAGGTGCAGACCGCACTGAGATGAACCTTCTGCATGCAAACGGATCGGCATATCAAAAAGGGGAACTTAAATGCTGAATTTACGCATGAAATCGGGCCGCAGCGCAGTTTTCGCCGCCGCGGTCTTCCTGGCCTCCACCGCCTTGAGCGGCATGGCCTTCGCCAAGGAACTGACGGTCGGCCTGACCTCCGATGCGGTCAACCTCGATCCCCAGGCGGGCGAGGAGCTGTCCAGCAACATTCTCTTCTACCACATCTATGACCCGCTGGTCCGGCGCAATGCCGACCTCGCCTTCGGCCCGGGCCTTGCGGAAAGCTGGGACCTGACAGACGACACGACCTGGGTCTTCAAGCTGCGCAAGGGCGTCAAGTTCCACAACGGCGAGGAATTCAAGGCGTCCGACGTGGTCTTCACCCTCGACCGCCTGAAGAAGTCGCTGATGGCGAACCTCGGGGCAAACATTGCCTCGTTCAAGGCGATCGACGATTACACCGTCGAGATCAAGACCCCGCGCCCTTACGCCGTTCTGCCGAACGATCTGGCCGCGGTCCTCATTCTCAATGAGAAATACGCCAAGGAAGTCGGCGACGAGCAGCTTGACCTGAAGCCCGTCGGCACCGGTCCCTACAAGCTCGTCGAATGGGTCAAGGAAGACCATATCACGCTTGCCGCCAACCCGGACTATTACGCCGGGGCCCCGAAGATCGACGAGGTGACCTTCCGTCCGATCACCAATGGCGCAACCCGCACCGCAGCGCTTCTGACCGGCGAAGTCGATGTGATCCAGGATCTGAACGTCCGCGACGTCGATCGCGTCAAGGCCGACGACCGCTACAAGGTGATGACCAAGCCGAGCCTGCTCAACGTCGTCGTCTCGATCGACCACCGCGAGAAGAGCCCGACCATCGCGCTCGACAAGAACCCGATGACCGATCGTCGCGTTCGCGAAGCCATGGTGCGCGCGATCGACGTCGCCGCCATCAACAAGATCATCATGAACGGCCTGTCGACGCCTTCCGAGCAATATGTGCCGGCCTCGCACACCGGCTATGTCGACGGGGCGAGCTTCCGCGACATGTATCCCTTCGACCTGGAAAAGGCGGCACAGCTGATGGCAGAAGCCGGCTATGCAGACGGCTTCACGGTGACCCTCGACACCACCAACAACCGCTATGTCAACGATCAGCAGATCGCCCAGGCGCTTGCGTCCATGCTCGGCAAGATCAAGATCGACCTCAAGCTGAACCTGATGCCGAAGTCGAACTTCTTCGGCTACATCCGCGTGCCGAGCGACAAGTCGAGCATGATCATGAGCGGCTGGGACGTTCCCTCGGGCGACGGTGGATCAATGTACAGCGTGATGTTCTACTCGCGCGACAAGAAGGAAGGCTACGGCCAGGTCAACCGTGGCTCCTACTCGAACCCGAAGGTCGATGAGCTGATCGACAAGGCCGACGCCACGCCGAAGCTCGAGGAACGCGACGCCTACCTGCAGGAGGTCACCAAGATCCTGATGCAGGACATTCCGATGATCCCGATCCACTATGAGCAGGACCTGTATGCGGCTAAGACCAATGTCGAGATGACGCCGCGCGCCGACAAGTTCCTGTGGGCCTACGAGATCGACGTCAAGGAATAGCCCCCGCTTTTCCTTCGTCAATGGGGTGTGCCGGCGGCGCCGGCGCACCCTCAGTCTGCGATGCGATCAAGGATGGAACACTGTCTTGCTTGGCTATACGATTAAGCGGCTCCTGCAGATGGTGCTGGTGCTCTTTGCCGTTTCGGTCATCGTCTTCCTGATGATGAGCTTTACCGGCGACCCTGTCTTCATGGTCATCCCGATCGATTCCACGGCCGCCGAGATCGAGCAGGCCCGCAGGCTTCTCGGGCTCGACCAGTCCCTCCTCAGCCAGTACTGGATCTTCCTCAGCAACCTGCTGCAGGGCGATTTCGGCCGGTCATATGTCTTCCGGCAACCCGCTATGGATCTCATCCTGGAGCGCCTGCCCGCCACCGTCGAGATGGTCCTTGTCGCCATCACGATCGCAACCGTGGTGGCGGTGCCGCTCGGGGTCTATGCCGGGGCCAATCCGAACAAGCCCACCTCGCGCGGCATCATGGCCGGGTCTCTGCTCGGGATTTCGCTCCCCGGCTTCTGGGTCGGCATGATGCTGATATTCTTCTTCTCGGTGCGCCACCAGCTACTGCCGTCCTCGGGACGCGGCGACACGGTCGAAATTCTCGGCCTGCGCCTGTCCATTCTGACCGCCGACGGCTGGTCTCACATCATCCTGCCGGCGCTGACGCTTGCGCTCGCCACGCTCGCCATCATGCTGCGCATCACCCGCGCAGGCATGATGGAGGTCATGCGACAGGACTATATCCGCTTTGCCCGCGCCAAGGGCGCGTCGCGCCGCAACATCCTCTTCAAGCACGGCCTGAAGAATGCGCTGATCCCGGTGGTCACCATTTTCGGGCTGCAACTGGGCGATCTGATTGCCTTCGCCACCATCACCGAAACCATCTTCGCCTGGCCCGGCACCGGCAAGCTTCTGATCGATTCCATCTATCGCGGCGACCGCCCGGTGATCGTCGTCTACCTGATGCTCACCGCCTTCATCTTCGTGGCCATCAACTTCATCGTCGACATCGTCTACACGGTGATCGATCCGCGCATCACCGTCAAATGAGGGCGTCATGACCGGGTTTCTCTCATCGGAATTCGTCTATCACTATCGCCGCAACCTGCCGGCGATCTTCGGCAGCGCCCTCCTCGTCTTCTTCGCCGTGATCGCGATCTTCGGTCCGCTGCTGGTGTCGCAGGACCCTTACGACGTCTCGCAGCTGGAGCTGATGGACAGCTTCAAGCCACCCGTCTGGCTCGAAGGCGGCGATAGCCGCTATCTTCTCGGCACCGACGGACAGGGCCGCGATGTCCTCGCATCGATCGTCTATGGCGCCCGTATCTCCGCCTTCATCGGGCTCGCGGCAATGCTCTGCTCGTGCGTGATCGGCACCGCACTTGGCCTCCTCTCCGGCTATTACGGCGGGATCGTAGACAGCATCATCATGCGCATCGCCGATATACAGCTGTCCTTCCCGTCCATGCTGATCGCGCTCTTCCTGATGTCGGCCTTCGGCACCGGTATCGGCATGGTGCTGATCGCGCTCACCGCCGTCGGCTGGGTCGTCTACGCCCGCACGGTGCGCGGCTCGACGCTCAGCGAGATCCAGAAGGAATACATCCAGGCGGCGCGTGTGGCCGGTCTCGGCAACATCGAGATCATCCTGCGCCATGTGCTGCCCAACGTCATGACGCCGCTGATCGTCGTCTCGACGATCCAGGTCGGCTCCTTCATCCTGATCGAGGCATCGCTCAGCTTCCTCGGCGTCGGCGTCCCGATCACCGAACCCTCGCTCGGCCTTCTGGTCAAGGAGGGATTCGACGTGCTCTTCTCGGGCATCTGGTGGACCTCCGCCTTCCCGGGGCTGTTCATCATGTTCCTCGTCTTCGGCATCAACCTGTTCGGCGATTTCCTGCGCGACGAACTCAATCCGCGACTGCGTTGATGGAGGAGGCAAGCAACATGACCGACACTCTACTCGATATCCGCGGCCTCAAGACCCATTTCCACACCTTCGGCGGATTGGTGAAAGCCGTCGACGGCGTCAGCTTCGACGTCAGGAAGGGCGAAGTGATCGGCCTCGTCGGCGAGTCCGGCGGCGGAAAATCCGTCATCGGCTTCTCCATCCTGCGGTTGATCGATCCACCGGGCCGCATCGAGGCCGGCGAGATCCTCTTTGCCGGCGAGGATCTGGCCCGCAAGAGCGAGGAGGAAATGCGCGCCGTTCGCGGCGGCGACATCGCCATGGTCTTCCAGGATCCCTTGACCTCGCTCAACCCGGTCTACACCGTGGGTCGCCAGATGGACGAGATGCTGCGCCTCCACACCGATCTCAACGAGGCGGCCCGCCGGGCCCGCTGCATCCGGATGCTCGAGGAGGTCGGCATTTCCGAAGCGGCAAGCCGGCTCGACGCCTATCCGCACCAGTTCTCCGGCGGCATGCGCCAGCGTGTCGTCATCGCCATCGCCCTCCTCGCCGGCTCCCGCCTCATCATTGCCGATGAACCGACCACCGCCCTCGACGTGACCGTGCAGGCGCAGATCCTGAAGCTGATGCGGCGCCAGATCACCGAGCGCGGTGCGGCCATGATCCTCGTCACCCACGATCTGGCCGTGGTCTCCGAAATGGCCGACCGCGTCGTCGTCCTTTATTGCGGCAAGGTGGTCGAGCGCGGACGAACCGAAGACATCATCAACCGCCCCGCCCATCCCTACACACGCGGCCTGCTCGACAGCATTCCCCGCATTACCGACCGCCAGCACCGTCTGCGCCAGATCCCCGGCACCGTGCCGGACATCCGCAAGCTGGGCGTCGGCTGCAGCTTTCGCGACCGCTGTTTTCGAGCCCAGGCGCTGTGCGCCGAAAAGACGCCCGAGCTTGCCCCCGTTCGCGCCTCGCTCGACGCCGCCTGCCACTTTCCGCTCGAGGAGCAAAGCGCATGACCACCCCCGTTCTCGACGTCCGCGGCCTGGTGAAGGCCTTCCCCGTCGGCGGCGGATTCTTTGATCGGCTGCAATTCGGCAAGGGCCGCCTGCTCGCGCCGCAGGGAGTTCTGCGGGCGGTCAACGGCGTCGACCTGTCGATCGCTCCCGGCGAGGTCCTGGCGCTGGTCGGCGAATCCGGTTGCGGCAAGTCCACCGTCGCCAAGACCATTGCCCGCATCTACGAGCCGACCGCCGGCGAAATCCGTATCGACGGCGAGGACGTCTCGCGTCTCGGCTTCCGTCAGATGCGCCCGATCCGGCGCAAGCTGCAGATGATCTTCCAGGATCCTTATGCCTCGCTTGATCCCCGGCAGCGGGTCAAGGACATCGTCATCGAGCCGCGGCGCGCCCAGGCCGAGGGCCGACAGAGCCGACAGCGGCTGGAGGAAGAGGCGATTGCGCTGCTGGCCCGGGTCGGGCTCAATGCCGAACAGGCAAACCGCTACCCGCATCAGTTCTCCGGTGGCCAGAGACAGCGCATTGGCATTGCCCGCGCGCTTTCCGTGCGACCCAAGCTCATCATTGCTGACGAGCCGGTTTCCGCGCTCGATGTCTCCATCCAGGCGCAGATCCTCAACCTGATGATGGATCTGCGCGACGAGTTCGGGCTTTCCTATCTCTTCGTCTCGCATGATCTCTCGGTGGTGCACCACATCGCCGACAGGATCGGCGTCATGTATCTCGGCTTCATGGTGGAGACGGCGCCGCGCGACCAGCTCTTCAGCCAGCCGAAGCACCCCTATACCCAGGTTCTGCTTTCGGCGGCGCCGACGATCGACAAATCGGTAGAGAAACCGAAGATCGAGATCGTCGGGGAAGTGCCAAGCGCCCTTCGCCTGCCATCGGGCTGTTGCTTCCGCACTCGTTGCCCCATGGCCTTCGACCGCTGCGCTGAAGAGCGCCCTGCGCTGAAGCCGCAAGCGGATGGCAGCTCGGTTGCCTGCCACCTGCATGATACCGATTCGAACACCAGGAGCCTCTCATGAGTGCCGCCGCCATCATCGCCCAGCCGCGTCTGGCGCTGGAAGATCCACACGACTGCACCGACGCCAACGACATGCTCGCCGTGTTCGACGCCCTGTTCGACGGACTGGTCCGCTACGGCAACGATTGCGGCTATGTGTCGGCCCTCGCCCGCTCCTGGGAGGTGCGCGACGACGCGAAGCAGTGGACGTTTACGCTGCGCGACGGGCTGACCTTCCACGACGGCAGTGTGTGCGACGCCGAAGCGGTGCGCCTGTCGCTGACCCGCATGGCACGGCCGGACAAGGGCTATACGCTCGGCGCACCCGGCGTCTGGTACCAGTATCTCGGCGACGCCTCGATCGAGGCGTTGGACCCGCTGACCCTGCGCATTACGCTCTCACGGCCGATCGCCGACCTGCTCGACATCCTGGTCTACGGCTATGTCGTGGCCCCGAGCAGCCTCGATGCGCTCGAGGCGGGCGATACCACGCGACCGGTCGGCACCGGGCCCTATCGGCTCGTCGGTTACGATCCGCAACACGAGATCCGCCTGGAGCGGTTCGACGGTTGGCACGGGACGCCTCCTGCAAACAAGGCTCTTTGCTTCCGGCTGGAACGCGATGCGTCGCGACGGCTGGACATGCTGCTGAGCGGAGAGGCCCAACTGACCAACAGCCTCGACTTTCGCGCCTCGCAGGCCCTCGCCGCGACTGCGGATCACACGCGTGTGGTGTCGCTCGTCCCGGTCGCCATCATCTATCTATTCAATGCTGCACGCGGCCCGCTCGCCGATCCGCGCGTACGCCGGGCGTTGAACCTGGCCATCGACCGGCAGGCGCTGATCGACGGCGTGGTCCACGGCGCCGCCCGACCCTTGACCGGCTTTGTCAGTCCGGTCCATTTCGGCAGTGCGCCCTCGCAGATCTCCGGCCCGGAACTCGATGAAGCCCGACGCCTCCTGACCGAGGCCGGCCATGGTGATGGCCTCGTGCTTGAGGTCGATTGCCCAACCCGATTGCCCGACGAAGCCGAGGCTTTGACGGCAGCGGTGGAGAAACAGTTGTCGGCCGTCGGTGTGAGCTTCAAGGTGCATCGCCACGAGGACCGCGAAGCCTATGCCCATGGCGTGCGGCTGAAGAAGGTGCGCGACATGTGCGTCTTCGATTCAAGCCCCTTGAGCACCTTCCGCATCCTTGCCGAAAAGATCGATGCGCGCATGGCCGGTTCCTGGTGGCTCGGCTTCCACAATGCCGAGGTGGAAACCCTTCTGGATCAGGGCCGCTCCATCGTCGATGACGACACCCGCGCTGGCATCTACCACAAGGCCTACCGGGCTCTGCAGGCGGACCCGCCCTGGCTCTACCTCTACAATCCCTTGCGCGCAACGGGCCTTTCCGGCTCCTGGCCCGACTGGAGCATGCGCCATGACGGCGTGCTCGACGTGACGCGGCTGCCGGCCTTTGCCTTGGGGGAACCGCGATGAACCCGGTCGATCTGATCATCAGCGGCGGCACGATCGTCTCGATGGACGCCGGCCGTCGCATCATCGACCATGGGGCCGTGGCGGTCGCGTCGGACCGCATCGTCGCGGTCGCCACCTCGGAAGAGATCGCCCGGCATTTCAGCGCCGGGCGCGTGATCGACGCCTCAGGCAAGGTGGTGATGCCCGGCATGATCGACGTGCATGCCCATGCCGGCCATGGCCTGATCAAGACCATGGGCATGGAACAAGACGATCACTGGGAGACGATCTGCAACGCCGCCTACACGGTCGGCTCGACGCCAGAGTTCTGGTACGCCGAGGCCAAGCTCGCCGCCCTCGAACGGCTGCGCTTCGGCGTCACGACAGGCATCTCGCTGCTCGGCGGGGGCGATACGATCATGCGCACCGACGACGTCGCCTATGGAAATGCCCATTGCGAAGGTGTCTCTTCGGTGGGAACGCGATCCGTCGTGGCGGTGGGTCCGACGCGGCCGCCGCATCCGCGCACCTATGCCAACTGGGAGAGTGGCGAACGCGTCGATCGTCCCGTCAGCTTCGAGGAACAGTTCGCCGTCAGTCGAAGACTGCTGGAGGCTTGGCACGGGCGTGGGCGCATCCGCATCGCGCTTCTCACCCCCGTGCTGCGCAACGAGCATGCCGAGCGCATGTCGGCGAATGATTACCGCATGGCCGTCGCACAGACCCGCACGGTGCGCGATCTCTCGCGCGAGGCCGGCGTCGTCTTCACCCAGGACGGTCACTGGAAGGGCTCGATCCTTCGCGCCTGTGAACTGGGCATTCTCGGACCGGACGCGCTGCTGTCCCACGCCATCGACATCACGGACGAGGAGATCCGCATTGTCGCCGATACCGGCACCCGGATCGCGCATAATCCGAGCGCGATCGCCTCGATCCTCGGCCGCTGCCCCGCCATCGAACTGATCGAGGCCGGTGCGGTCGTCGCGATCGGCTCCGACGCCACCGCCCCGGACCGCTCGTCCGACATGTTCCGTCACATGCAGCAATGCATGCACTACCACCGCAGGCATTTCCGCGACCCCTCCGTGCTGCCGCCCGGCAAGGCGCTGGAAATGGTGACGATCGACGCGGCGCGGGCGCTTGGGCTCGAAGCGGACATCGGTTCGCTCGAGGCAGGCAAGAAGGCCGACATCGTCATTGTCGACATGGCGCGCCCGCATCTGGCGCCCTTCCAGATGCCGGCCTTCCGCCTCGCCTACTTCGCCAATGGCAATGACGTCGACACGGTGGTGATCGACGGTGAGGTGCTGCTCGAGGCCGGCCGTCCCCTACATGCGGACACCGATGCAATCCTCACCGAGGCCAATCGCGAAGCGCAGGCGCTCGTCGAGCGCATGGGGCTTCAGACCATGATCGGCCAGCCCGAGGGCTTCTTCGGCCGGGCCCGCTATCCCAAACATCAGGAACAGATGCCATGACACGACTGAACGAAGACGCCCGTGGCGTCTATGTGATCGCCCTCACGCCCTTCGACGACACGGGCGCACTCGATCTCGACAGCACCGACCGCATGGTCGATTTCTATCTCGAACGCGGCGCGACCGGCCTCACCGTGCTCGGCATGATGGGAGAGGCGCAAAAGCTGACGATCGAGGAATCGCAGACCTATGTGCGCCGGATCCTGAAACGGGTCGATGGTCGTGTGCCGGTTGTCGCGGGCGTGTCG
The DNA here is from genome assembly GCA_036722275.1 of Rhizobium sp. Classification (GTDB taxonomy): domain Bacteria; phylum Pseudomonadota; class Alphaproteobacteria; order Rhizobiales; family Rhizobiaceae; genus Allorhizobium. The sequence continues at coordinate 42,119 of DAIMJJ010000001.1, forward strand.
GCGGCGGGCTTTGCCCAGATGCAGGCCTTGACGACCATGGTCATGGACGACGGCGCAGCCGGTGTGATGATCGCTCCACCGTCCAGCCTGCGCAACGACCAGCAGATCATTACCTACTACCGCCAGGCCGCGGAGTTCATCGGCGACACGCCCTTCGTGCTGCAGGACTTCCCGCTGGTGACGAGTGTGACCATCCCCGTCTCCGTCATACAGACGATCATCGACCAGATCCCGACCTGCGTCTGCCTCAAGCATGAAGACTGGCCGGGACTGGCAAAGATCACCGCCCTGCGCGCGCTCTCCGCAGCCGGCAAGACGCGACGCATCTCCGTCCTGTGCGGCAATGGCGGCCTTTTCCTGCCGGAAGAAATGGCCCGCGGCGCCGATGGCGCCATGACCGGCTTTGCCTATCCCGAGATGATGCGGGATGTGGTGCATCACCACCATGCCAGCGAACCCCAGCGGGCGCAGGACCTGTTCGACGCCTACCTGCCGCTGGCCCGCTACGAGCAGCAGCCCGGCCTTGGCCTCGCGATCCGCAAATACGTGATGGCAAAGCGCGGCGCCATTGCCAGCGCGGCGCTGAGAAAACCGGGCGGAGCCCTGTCGCGCGACGACATCGCCGAAATCGAACGGCTGATTGCACGCCAAGAGGCGAGACTGAAGGAACTGAACTGATGGAACTTGGACTGAACAACAGGAAGGCGCTGGTCCTTGGCGCAAGCCGCGGCCTCGGCGCCGCCATTGCCCGCGCTCTCGCCGCGGAAGGCGTGCATGTGTATGCCGCGGCCCGCAACACCGCAGCCATTCAGGAATGGGCAGGCGCCCTTCCCGCAGGCTTCGGGATGGTGGAACCGATTGCGCTTGATCTGACGGATGTCGCAAGCGTTGACGCTGCCGCCGCACGCCTCGCTGCCTCGGGCGGCGTCGATATCCTGATCAACAACACCGGGGGACCGCCACCGGCGGCTGCGGTCGATGCACGACGCAGCGACTGGATCGGTCAATTCGAGGCGATGGCGGCCAATGTCTTCCACCTGACCAATACGCTGCTTCCGGCCATGCGTGAGCGTCGCTGGGGCCGAGTGCTGACAATCGCCTCGTCCGGGGTAGAGCAGCCCATTCCCCGTCTGGCGCTGTCGAACGGCATCCGTTCGGCCCTGATCGGCTGGTCCAAGACGCTCGCCTCGGAAGTGGCCGCTGATGGCGTAACCGTCAACGTGCTTTTGCCGGGACGTATCCATACGCAAAGGGTCGATGAGCTTGACGCCGCCGCCGCCGGCCGCACGGGTCGAAACGTCGCCGACATTGCCGCCGAATCCGCCGCCAGCATCCCTGCCGGTCGCTACGGCCGCCCCGAAGAGTTTGCCGCCGTTGCCGTCTTCCTCGCCTCCGACGCAGCTTCCTACGTCACCGGCACCAAGGTCCGCATCGATGGCGGCGCCATCCGCTCGATCTGACCGCGACCGCAAGTCGGACACGACGGTAAAACCCGGCGCAGGCGTCGAGGGCCGCTGATGGTTCGCGCGGGACCGGGGCTGATCTCCCCGAGGGCCGGTTGCCGTAAAACGGAAAAGGCCCCGTCTTCGATTGCGAAGACGGGGCCTGCCTTGTTCGATCAGGCGGCCAGTTGAACGCCGTCCAGCGGGATCTCGACCTCGATCTCGAGGATCGAGACATGTTTGTCGCGCTCCATGGTGACATGAACCTTGTCGCCGTCGACCTGAACATGGCGGGCGATCACCGCGAGGATTTCCTCGCGCAGCACCGCGACGAGGTCTGATCCTGACGAGGCGCGTTCATGGGCGAGCAGCACCTGCAGACGCTCGCGCGCAGTCGGTGCCGACTTCTATTTGCGGAACAGGCTGAAGATGCTCATGCTGCCCTCCGCGCGAAAATCTTGCCGAAGAGCCCCCGCTTCTCGCCGGGAATTTCGATCGGCAGGTCCTCGCCGCACAGCCGGCGCGCAGCGTCGAAATAGGCGAGCGCCGGAGCGCAACGCGCATCCGCCAGCGTGACCGGAGCACCGATATTGGAAGCCCGCAGCACGTCCGTGCTTTCCGGAATGATGCCGAGCAGCGGGATCGACAGGATCTCGAGCACGTCATCGACCTTCAGCATGTCGCCGCGCTGGGCGCGGGCGGCGTCGTAGCGGGTCAAGAGCAGGTGCTTTTCCATGCGCTCGCCGCGCTCGGCCTTCACGGTCTTGGCGTCGAGCAGGCCGATGATGCGATCGGAATCGCGCACCGACGAGACTTCCGGATTGGTGACGACCACGGCGACGTCGGCATGGCGCATCGCCAGCGTCGCGCCGCGCTCGATGCCGGCGGGGCTGTCGCAGATGACCCAGTCAAAATAGCGGCGCAGGTCGTTGATGACCTGTTCGACACCCTCCGGCGTCAGATTGTCCTTGTCGCGCGTCTGCGAGGCCGGCAGAAGGAAGAGCGTGTCGAGGCGCTTGTCGCGGATCAGTGCCTGCTGAAGCTTGGCATCCCCCTGGATGACGTTGACGAGGTCGTAGACGACCCGGCGTTCGGCCCCCATCACCAGATCGAGATTACGCAGACCGACGTCGAAGTCCACGACGACGACCTTCTCGTTGCGCTGTGCCAGCGCTGCACCGAGGGCGGCACTCGAGGTTGTCTTGCCAACCCCGCCCTTGCCCGACGTGACGACGACTACCTTCCCCATCTTCATCTCCTGTTCCTGGCCCTCGGGCTCAATTGAGTTTGTCTGCCTTCAGCGTCTCGTCGTCGAGCCACCATTGTACGGCTTGTCCGCGAAGCTCGGGCGCCATGTCCTCGGCCATCTTGTAGATCCCGTCGATGGCGACGAGTTCGGCCTCCAGCTTGCGGCAGAAAATGCGCGCGGATGCATTGCCGAGCGAGCCGGCCATGGCGCGCCCGCGCAGGGCGCCATAGATGTGAATGGAACCGCCGGCGATCACTTCGGCGCCCGACGCGACCGAGCCGATCACGGTGACATCGCCCTCGGCGAACGTGATCGACTGTCCCGATCGCACGGGCTCGCGGATGATGAGCGACTGCAGCGCCTGACGCGTGACGGCCGGCTCCTCCGACTTCTGCGGTTCGACGGGCGGTGCCTCGACGGGCGCGCTGGTCTCGACGGTAAAGTCCGGCGCCGGGCGGCCACCCTTCAGCGCCGGCGGCATGCCCGGCTCGATCAGCGACGGCCGGCCGCCTTCGATCCCCATCACGCTGACATTGCGCGTGCGCAGTTCGGCCAGAAGGTCCTTCAGCTGGGCGCGGTCGATCGCAAGGTCCGTCACGTCGAGAACGACGGGACGGCCGAGAAAGAACCCCGCCGAACGCGCGGCGAGATCGTCGAGCCTGGCCAGCCACTCGTCGAGCGGCAGATCGGGCGACAGCACGACCGCCATAAAGGAGCGGCCCTTGATACGGATCGAACGGGCGTCTGTTAGCACTTTGGTCATCTGGGTTAATGATTGGTTAGTCTTGGTAGCCCGGACATGGTTAACAAATGGTTAACGCGCGGGTGAAAAAGGCCCGCAAACGATGTCTCCGCTCGCCGCATAAATCCGAATTTACCATGCAACGCCAACAACTTAGGAAAGTTAACGGCCGGCTGTCCGCCGAGGCGTAGCCAAGACCGAGGAAAGAGCCCGCAAGGTGACCCGCACGCCTCAGATCGCCACCGCCAGCGGTCCGTTTTGGCCGGAATACGCTTGAAAAACACGGCGTCCCACGAGGCTTACCCGTGTGCGGCGTGCACGCGCCCGGAGATGGTAACCGGCGAAAAGAATGGCATCGCCATCGAATCAGCCCCCGGTCCGGTTGCGATTCGGGCCGGGTCCCAGAAACGCGCGCCCCAATAAAGAAGGGGCACCGGCGCTGACCGGTGCCCCCAGTGGACTCTCACCTCTGGCGGATCGATGACCCGCCTGCCGCAGCAAACGCTCCAGGCGCCAAACCGCGGGAGGACGGCAAGGTTCTACTTGATGTACCAGCCCCAGGGCTCGTCGCTGTTGAAGGCGGTGATCTGCTTCACCTCGAGATAATTGGAAAGACCCCACTTACCCAGTTCACGGCCGATACCCGATTGCTTGTATCCGCCCCAGGGCGCCTCGGTGAAGGTCGGCTGCGAGCAGTTGATCCAGACGATACCGGCGCGGAAGGCCTTTGCCACGCGTTCGCAACGCGCCCTGTCCCTCGACATGACCGCGGCGGCGAGCCCGAACTTGCTGTCATTGGCTATCCGGATGGCATCGGCCTCGTCCTTGAACGGCTTGACGCAGACGACCGGTCCGAAGATTTCCTCGCGCCAGACGAAATTGTCCTCGCCCATGTCGGTGAGGATGGTAGGTTCGAGGAAATAGCCGGTATCGAGGCCGGCCGGACGCTTGCCACCATGGGCAATCGTCGCGCCCTCGGCGCGACCGCGCTCGATCATGGAGAGCACCTTGTCATACTGTCCCTTGGAGACCAGCGGCCCAAGCAGGGTGCCCTCTTCCAGTCCATCACCGATGCGGATCTTGGCCGCCTCGGCGACAAGCCGCTCCATCAGCGCCGGATAGAGGCTTTCCTCGACGAGCACGCGCGAAGTTGCGGAGCACACCTGGCCCTGGTTCCAGAAGATGCCGAACATGATCCATTCGACCGCCTTTTCGATGTCGCTGTCGGCAAACACGACGAAGGGCGACTTGCCGCCGAGCTCCAGGCTGACATTCTTGATGTCGCGGGCAGCGGCCGCCATGATCTTGGCGCCCGTCGGCACCGAGCCGGTGAAGGCGAGCTTGTCGACGCCCGGGTGTTCCGACAGCGGCTGGCCGGCATCGGCCCCAAGGCCGGTGACCACATTGAGGACACCCGCCGGCAGACCGACCTCTTCGGCGATGGCGGCAAGCTCCAGCGCGGTCAGCGGCGTCAGCTCAGAAGGCTTCAGCACCATGGTGCATCCCGCCGCCAGCGCCGGCGCGACCTTCCACGAGGCCATCAGCAGGGGATAGTTCCACGGAATGATGGCGCCGGCGACACCGATCGGCTCGCGCACCACCTTGGAGGAAAATCGCGGCTCGGCTAGCGCGATCGGCTCTTCCGGGTTCGCATCCAGCTCTTCCGCCAGATTGGCATAGAAGGAGAAACAGCCGGCCGTGTCCTCCATGTCCCAGACGGCTTCCGGCAGCGGCTTGCCGTTGTCGATCACCTCCAGACGACCAAGCTCCTGCTTGCGCTCGAGGATCTTGTCGGCGATGGCGCGCAGGTAGACGGCACGCTCGCGCCCGCTCATCCTCGGCCAAGGGCCGGTATCGAAGGCCCTGCGCGCCGCTTTCACGGCAAGATCGATATCCTCGGCGGTGCCGGCCGGCGCATGGTGAATAACGGCCTCGGTCGCCGGATTAACGACCGCAAACGAGCCGCCCCTGGCGGGCGCCAGCCACTGACCGTCGATGAAAAGCTTCTGCTGCATGTTTTCCCCTTTTGGCTTTTTTTCTTGAAAGAAGAGGTGGCGCGTGACCTAGCCGGTGACCCGAAGGATCGCCTCCGCCGCGCGGGTCGCACCGCCGAAGGCCTGCATCCGGACGGCATTGTCCTTGAGGCGCGCCTGCATGGCGCGGTCGGCCATCAGCCCTTCGATCACCTCCGCGAGGCGCTCGGGCGACCAGTCATAACGCGACAGCATGCGGCCCACCCCGGTCTCCTCGGCCCGGCGGGCATTGTCGTGACCGTCCCAGCAATAGGGCATCACCAGCGAGGGCACGCCGTAATAGAGCGCCTCGCAGAAACTGTTATTGCCGCCATGATGGATGAACAGGCTCGACTGCTCGACGACCGAGGGCTGCGGAAACCAGCTGTCGATGAAGACATTGTCCGGCACCTGCACATATTCGTCGCGCCAGTGCCCGGCATTGACGAGGAAGCGGTAGGGCAGGCCGGCAAAGACGTCGATCATCCGCCGCATCATGTCGACATCCATGGCCCCGAGCGAGCCGAAGCTGGTCAGAACCAGCGGGGCATCGTTGTGGCTGGCGAACCGCGGCGGCTGATAGGGCGTCTCGCGGCGAACGCAGCCGTCGAGGAAGACGAAGCGCTCGGGGTCGAGCGGCGCGGCGCGGCGGAGACGGATGATCTCCGGCGCCAGCAGCAGATTGAGATCCGGAGAGGCATCGAGGAAGAGCGGCGCGGCCGGCGGCTTCAATCCGCACTCGCTCATGAAGGCGGAGAGCCGCCGGTGGGCTGCGGCCGTCACCTTGTCATAGTCGGCGGAAAAACGCTTCCAGTCGCCGTCCGGCATCCCCCCGAGCCCCGAGAGATAGGGCGGCACCAGCGGATCGGGGATCTCGGTTTCGGCACAGGAGACCACCCGGATCCAGGGCACACCGGCCGTCGCGATCGCCGGAAACATGACGACGTTGTCGAGCACGATCGCGTCCGGCTTCAGCCGGGCAATCAGCTGGCGCAGCGGCTCCTCCACCCCGATCGCCGTCTCGACGATGGCGTCCCAGGTCGGGCCGACATAGGAGCTGAGCTGTTCGAACGGCGGCTGACGGAAGGCATGCTGGTGGCGGCTGATGAAGTCGTTCCAGTCGGTCGTCTGTGCCGGCCCGCTCTCGCCCAGCTGGTATTCGGCAAAGCCGTATTCGGAAAAGACACCGCTGAAACCGGGGTGACAGATGAAGACCGGCCGGGCGCCGAGCCGGCGCAGTTCCTGTGCGATGCCCACACAATTGAGGGCTGCGCCGTAGCTGGCTTCGGGAAACAGGGCGATCGTCTTCTGTGCTGTCATGGATCTGTTTTCGCTGGCCTAACGCGACACGAGCTTGAAGGCGGGGGGAACGCCGCGGCCGGCAAGGCGCGGCCTTGGCGATTGCGACAGGTGTATATGCACACGCATAAGATCGGCGGCAAGCTCCAACTGGCCGCGCTCGATCTGCTCCAGGATCTGGATATGCTCGAGATTGGACTGGGTCAGCCGATAGGTGTTAACATGCCCCGCCGCGGCATTCGCGCGCCGGCGGCGATGATGGTTGACCAGAGCCTCCGCCATGAACGGATTGCCGCAGCCGCGCGCGACCAGCATGTGGAAATCGAAGTCGGTGCGCTCGAACAGTTTGCGGTCGAAATCGGCCTCGCTCATGTTGCGGAGGATCAGCATGGATTGCCGAAGCGCCGTCAGCGCCGGCAAGTCCCGCCGGAAGTCCGGCAGCGTCAGCGCCAATGGCTCGGTCGCCAGACGAAACTCGTAGGACTTGGCGACCGCATCCGCCCCCAGCGCAAACTGCTTGAGCAGCCATTGCTGGCCGACGCCGCGCTCCGCCAGATTCTCCTCAGAGAGTTTTTGTAACGCATTTTGTACCGCCTGACGCGAGGCGTCATAGCGCCGCTGCAGCCCGGCGACCGTCTGTGCCTCGGCAATGCGTCCCGCCGACAGATCGCGCAGGATGGCGGCGTAAATCTCGGTTCCGCCGTCACTGTCGCCCACATCGTCCAGCCGCGGCACGGTCACCGGATCGACCGAAAGAAGAAAGCCGCCGTCGGCATCCGCCGTGACCAAGTCCTGCTCCGCAAGCACCTGAAGCGCCTTGCGAACCGGCGTTCTCGACACATTGCAGTGCGACGCCAGCGCCTGTTCCGCCAGTCGCTCGCCCGGCGACATGCCGCGCTCGCTGGCAAAATCCAGTATTCTTTGCGCCAACTCGACATGGCGGTGATGAATGCGTCCCGGCTCTGTCGCCATGCCACACCTTATGTTCACAAAGACCGCATGCTGGCCTTTACCGGCCGGTTGCGCAAGCTCTTCCGGAGCAATTCTGGCACCAGTTCAAAAAATGTAAAATCCCTATTGACGTATTTTTTTTATAAATAATACTGCCCACCAACGGCGACATGAGATCGGGATACCGACGTCTCGCCGCATGAGGTTGGAACAATCAACAAAAGGGAGAGATCCGTGCGAACTCAAAGCGGATACGCCAAGACTTGCGCCTTTGCAGGCAGACTGCTCGCCGCCACCATGCTCACCGGCGTCGGCGCCGCCCAGGCCGCCGATCTCGTCATCTCGAACTGGGATGGCTACATGGCGAAGGATATCGCCGAAACCTTCAAGGCCGCCACCGGCCTGGAGATCGAGGTGGTCAACCACGCCACCAACGAAGAAATCATGGGCAAGCTGATGGCGGGCAAGGGCAAGGGCTACGACGTCGTGTTCGTCTCCTCCCCCTTTGCCGAGATCCTCAACCATCAGGGCCTGGTCGAACCACTCGACAAGGCCGCCATCCCGAACCTGGCCAATCTTTACCCCGAGGCCTCGAACCTCGCCTACGACGCGGGCAACGCCTATTCCGTACCCTATACCTGGGGCACCACCGGTCTTTGCTATCGCTCCGATCTCGTCAAGGCCGCGCCCGACAGCTGGATGAACCTGCTGCAGCCGGCCGACGACATCAAGGGCAAGACGACCATGCTGGCGACCGACCGCTGGCTGATGGCTGCCGGCGAGCTTGCCAAGGGCTACTCCGTCAACGAGACCGACCCGGCAAAGCTCGCCGAGGTCAAGGATCTGCTGATCGAGGCCAAGAAGACCCTTCTCGCCTATGACGACACCACCTTCTACTCCAAGCTGGTATCGGGCGAAGCCTCGCTCGTGCACGCCTGGGACGGCTGGTGCAACTACGGCATCACCGAGAACAAGGACATCAAGTTCGTGGTGCCGAAGGAAGGCTCGGATCTCTGGGTCGACACCATCGTCGTCATGAAGAATTCGGAGAAGAAGGAAGCGGCGATGCAGTTCATCAACTTCATCCTCGATGCTTCCAACCATGCCTGGGCCGCCGAAAACATCCTCTACAAGGTGCCAAACCGGGCCGCGATGGAGAGCCTCGACAAGGCCCTGCTCGAACAGTACCCGAACATGTCCATGACGCCGGAAGAGCTCACCAAGTATGAACTGTTGCGTGATCTCGGTCCGGCCCAGAAGGACTATTCTCGCGCTGTGAGCGAGATCAAGGCCGCCAACTAAGGCCGATCCCAGCAAGACCCGAACACAGCAAGACGATGAGGGAGATGTCGGTCTCCCTCATCGGCACCCTTTCGGCTGCCGTGCCCGATGGCCGGCCGCTGTGGCCAATCCTGCGCCCGGAACCCCGTGCATGTCCTATCAATCCGCCCGATCGAACCTGCTGACCGCGCCGGCCGTCGCCTGGCTCGTGGCGTTCATGGTGGCGCCCTGCCTGCTCATCCTGTCCTACGCCTTCTTCGAGCGCGGCATGTGGGGTGGCGTTGAATACACCTTCACGCTGGAGAACTTCAGCCGTGTCCTCGACCCGCTCTATGCGAAGATCTTCCTGACCTCGGCGCGGATCGCCGGCCTGGCAACGCTGTTTGCCATTCTCATCGCCTATCCGGCCGCCTATGCGATCAGCCGCGCCCCGCGCATGCGCCAGCCCATGCTGCTGTTCTTCGCGGTCCTGCCCTTCTGGAGCAATTATCTCATCCGCACCTATGCCTGGATGGTGCTCTTGAACCGCGAGGGCCTCGTCAACAACCTGCTGCGCTGGGCGGGCTATGAGGGCGAGCCCCTGTCCCTGCTCTACACTGAAGGCGCGGTGATCGTCGGCCTCGTCTACAATTACCTGCCCTTCGTCATTCTCGCGATCTATTCGACGCTGTCACGCCTCAATCCGGAATTGATGGAAGCCTCGCGCGATCTGGGCGGCGGCCCGATCCGGACCTTCTGGCGGGTCACCCTGCCGCTCACCATGCCCGGCGTGGCAGCGGGCGGCGTCTTCGTTTTCGTGCTGTCGATCGGCAATTTCGTAACCCCCGCCCTGCTTGGCGGTGGCCGCTTCCAGATGATCGGCAATGTCGTCTACGACCAGTTCCTGACTGCCAATGACTGGCCCTTCGGCGCCGCCCTCGGCCTGGTGCTGATCGCCATCATGATCATTCTGCTCATGCTGCAGGCCAGGGCGACCGCCCGCGCAAGCGGCGAGCATACGAGGGTCGAAGCATGAAAACGGCAAATTCCTCGCGCCTGCCGGGCCGCCTCGTCCTTATCGCGGTGTTCGGCTTTCTCTACCTGCCGATCGCAGTCCTGGTGGCGCTGTCCTTCAACGAGGCAGGCCTGCCGACCAGCTGGTCCGGCTTCTCGTTCAAATGGTACGCGGCGCTGGCCGGCAATCACGAGATCCTCGGCGCCGCCTGGAACACGCTGGTGGTCGCGGTCTTTGCGACGCTGATCTCGACCGCGCTCGGCACGCTGCTGGCACTCGGCATGGAGACCCGCCGGCGCAAGAGCAGCGGACTGGAAGCGCTCGCTTTCGCCCCCATGGTCATTCCCGACATCGTGCTGGCCGTGGCGCTTCTCACCTTCTTCTCGCTGCTCAATGTCACGCTCGGCCTGCACACCATCGTCATCAGCCACGTGATCTTCGACCTCGCCTTCGTCAGCTCGGTCGTGCGGGCCCGCCTCAAGCACTTCGATTACTCGATCGTCGAGGCGTCGCGCGATCTCGGCGCCTCCGGATGGACCACCTTCTGGCGGGTGACCTTCCCGGTCCTCCTGCCGGCGATCATTGCCGGCGGTCTGCTCGCCTTCACGCTGTCGGTCGACGAATTCATCATCGCCTTCTTCACCGCCGGCGCCGGCCGTTCCTCGATCACGCTGCCGATCCAGATCTATTCGATGATCCGCTTCGGCATAACGCCGGAAATCAACGCTCTCGCCACGATCGTCATGGGGGTGAGCGCGCTCGCCCTCCTCACCTCCCAATGGCTCAACAAAGAACAGATGCAATGACCGAGACCTCCCATTCCTACGAACCGATCCTCTCGATCGACGGTCTCTACAAGAGCTTCGGACCGGTCACCGCCGTCGATCACGTGTCGCTCAACATCCGCAAGAACGAGTTCTTCGCGCTGCTGGGTCCGTCCGGCTGCGGCAAGACCACGCTGCTGCGCATGCTGGCCGGCTTCGAGACCCCGACCGGCGGGCGCATCCTCCTGGAGGGCAAGGACATTTCCGCCCTGCCGCCGGAGCGCCGGCCTCTCAACCTGATGTTCCAGTCCTATGCGCTCTTTCCGCACATGACGGTCGCCAAGAACCTCGCCTACGGGCTGGAAATGGACCGCCTGCCGAAGACCGAGATCGCCCGGCGGATCGAGGAGATCATGGCGGTGACGGATCTCGCCCAGTTCGCCGGCCGCAAGCCTGACCAGCTGTCCGGCGGCCAGAGGCAGCGCGTGGCGCTGGCGCGCGCGCTGGTCAAGCGGCCCAAGGTGCTGCTGCTCGACGAACCGCTCGGCGCGCTCGACAAGAAGCTGCGCGAGCGCATGCAGCTCGAGCTGAAACGGCTTCAGCACGAGGTCGGTATCACCTTCATCATCGTTACCCATGACCAGGAAGAAGCCCTGGTCATGGCCGACAGGATGGCAATCCTCAAGGACGGCAAGCTCCTGCAGTGCGGCTCTCCGGAGGACGTCTACGAGACGCCCGCGGACCGCTTCGTCGCCAATTTCATCGGCGTGATGAACTTCATGGAAGGCACGGTCGGTCAGGACGGACACTTCGTCGCGGAAAGCCTGAACATCAAGGTTTCGACCGAGATCCGGGGCCTGGCCACGCTTGCCGTCCGGCCCGAGAACATCACCGTGACCGCCGGCGGCGCCGGCTGCGAGGGCAAGATCGTCGACA
>DAIMJJ010000002.1:0-30411 GCA_036722275.1 Rhizobium sp.
CCGCGTCGATCAGCGTCGACAGACGGTCTCCCTTGAGACGATTGCCGATCTGGTCATGGTTCTGGAGGAAGTTGACGAAACAGGTCGGCGGCAGGTGTCCCGACGGCTCTCCGCTCGGTTCGCCGCCCTTGGATGAGCGCGGTTGCCCCTGGTAGATGAAGCCTTCCGCCAGCGCGGTGCGAATGCCGGTGAGCGGGTCGGCGGCAAAGTCCTCGTAATGGCCGCCCGTCTCGCCCGTCGTCAGAACATGGATTGCGTGGTGAAGGTCATCGTTCCAAGCTGCACGGCAGGACGGTGGACGGCCCTGCCGGTCTTCCATTGGCGCGGGCACGTTGCGGGCATCCTCGACAACGAGATGAATGGTCCGATCCCGAATCCGGTCTCGGGCGAGGTCGGCGATCTCGTCCACCAGCCAGTCCTTCCCGTCCGCCGCAAGCCGGTCTGAGGCATCGAAGCGCAAGCCGTCGAAACGGAACTCGGTCAACCAGTAGAGCGCGTTGTCTATGAAATAGCTGCGGGTTTCCTCGCGGCCGAAGTCGGGGGCCGGTCCCCAGGGCGTGCCGTCTGCATGGAAGAACTGCGGCGCGTACCGCTCGATCGTGTTGCCGAAGAGCCCGAGGTGATTGTAGACGACATCAAGGAAGACCATGAGGCCGGCCCCATGGGCGCGATCGATCAGGGACTTAAGATCGTCCGGGCTGCCGTAAGCCGGGAGCGGCGCATAGTTCAGAATGCCGTCATACCCCCAGCCTCGCATGCCTTCGAAGGCCGCGATGGGCATAAGCTCGATGGCGGTGAAGCCGAGACCGGCGATGTGGTCAAGCTTTTCCGCCGCGGCGGCAAAGGTACCCTCTTCGGTGAAGGTGCCGACATGCAGCTCGTAGAAGATGGCCTCATGCCAGGGACGCCCCCGCCAGTGATCGTTCTTCCAGTGGAACGTCTTATGGTCGACGAGCTGTGAGGGGCCGTCGACCGTGTCGACTTGCCGCTGTGATGCCGGATCGGGGACGGATGAACCGTCGGGCAGGATGAAGCTGTAGCTGTCACCGGCGGCGATCTGATCGACCTCGATCTCGAACCAGCCCTCGGGGTCCTTTTCCATCTCCAGTGTCCGACCGTTGATTTGAAGCCGGATGCGCTCCATGTCCGGAGCCCAGAGACGCGCTCGCGCGACTGTGTCGTTTACCAGTCGCACCCCCCACTGACGCTTGTGCATGTCTGCTCCTCAAATGCCGGAAAGAGCGCGTTCGATGCGCTTCAAGGGTTCGGACGAGCCAAACTCCTGTTCCGCCTTGTTGTTCCACCTCCGCGACGGCGCCGCCGGTTGCGCCGAAGGAACTTTGCGGCCGTCGGGAAGTTGGACAGGGCAACAAGAGGAGACCGTCATGACAGAGACCAAACGCCCGCTTCCGCCCCAGCCGCGCCAGCAGCAGAGCCCGCCCGGACACACAGACCTCATGGATCCGCGTCCGGATCACGGCGAAGAGAGCTATGAGGGCAGCGGCAGGTTGACCGACAAGGTGGCGATCATCACCGGTGCGGATTCCGGCATCGGCCGCGCCGTCGCCATTGCCTTTGCCCGCGAAGGGGCCGACGTTGTTATTTCCTACCTGGACGAAGATGACGACGCGCGCGACACGGCCGAGTGGATCGAGAAGGCCGGTCGACGCGTGCTGCTCATTCCGGGTGACATCACCAGCGAAGCCCATTGCCGGGCCATTGTCGACAAGACCGTCGAGGCCTTTGGCCGCGTCGATATTCTCGTCAATAATGCTGCCTTCCAGCGCACCTATGGTGCGATCGACGAGATCAGCACGGAGGAATGGGAGAAGACCTTCCAGACCAATATCCATGCGCCGTTCTATCTTGCCCGTGCCGCCGTCGCGCACATGAAATCCGGCAGCGCCATCATCAACACCACGTCTATCCAGTCGCGCCAGCCGTCGTCTCATCTGTTGGCCTATGCCTCGACCAAGGGCGCGATCTCCAATTTCACGGCCGGTCTGGCGGAAATGCTGGCGGAGCAGGGGATTCGCGTGAATGCGGTTGCGCCCGGTCCGATCTGGACGCCGCTCATTCCCTCGACCATGCCGGCTCAGAAGACTCAGTCCTTCGGGAAGCAGACGCTGCTCGGCCGGGCGGGCCAGCCCGCGGAACTCGCCGGCGCCTATGTCCTGCTCGCCTCGGATCTCGGGAGCTTCATGACCGGGGCGGTGATCCCGGTCACGGGTGGCGAGATCATGATCTAAAACCCAGAGGGTTCGCCGGCGGCGAATACACGCCAGAAGTTTGTGCTGGCGCAAGGAACGACGCCGGTGTTTTCGCTAGGGCTAAACTGCCGGGATGAGTGACCGGTAGACGTCGCGGCATGAGGCCGGCCCTGTCAGGATCCAGTTTCATGCGTTTTTCCGACATCTCCCTCACCAAGCGAATCCTGCTCTCCGCAGCGGTCCCCGGGCTTTTTGCCGGATGGCTTGCGGTCGAGAAAGTCCTGGACAGTTATCGCAGCTACAGCCAGGCCTCTCATCTGGTGACGATCAGCAACGAGATCTCCAATATCGGCGACGTCATTCATACCCTGCAGAAGGAACGGGGTGCGACGGCCGGCGTTCTTGCCTCCACCGATGGAAGCGGCGCCGAGGCGGTGGCCAAGCAGCGTCAGGAACTCGATGCACGGCTCGCGCGCTGGCTTTCTGTGGCCAGCGGCGGGGACCCGGCGCAGGGCGACGCGCAATTGTCGTCGCTCACAGCCCTGCGGGTCGCGGTAGACCAAAGACGGCTGACGGCCGCGGAGAGCCGGTTGCGCTACAGCGAGATCATCGAAGGACTGCTGAAGACCTCGCAGCATCTGGCCGAACAGGGCGAAGGCTCGACGTTGAGTGGCCCCATTGATGCCTATAGTCGTCTGTCACTGGCCAAGGAGTTTACGGGGCGGCTGCGTGCGCTGGGCAACAGCATGATCTCCTCCGGAAAGGCAGACGCGACGGCCATCATCGAATTCGCCCGGCTCTATGGCGCGCAGTCCGCTCTCATTGAGGAGTTTGCACGAGGCGGCCCGGCACCGATCGTTGAGGGTAAGGGTCTCGATCTTGTCGAGAGCGGCGCACTTGCCGCCACACTCCATGGCCTCCTGGTGGCGGGGGCGGACGGCGATCTCACCGGCTATCAGGCTGCAGACTGGTATCGGCTCGCCACTGAGCGGATCGACAGCCTTCGCGAGCTTGAGAAGAATTCGCTGCAGTTCATCCGCGACGAGGCCGAGAAGGCGGCGCGGGAAGAGTTTCGTCTGCTGATGCTGATGGCCGGAGCCCTCGCAGCGGTGTTCGTCACCTCCATCGCCCTGTCTATCGCCATCAGCCTTGGCGTGGTGCGGCCGGTCCGGCGTTTGACGGCGGCCATCGAACGGCTCGCCTCGGGCGAGACGCATGAGGGAAGCGTCGCCAGCGATGCCCGCGACGAGGTCGGCGCCATGTCGCGGGCCGTTGCCGGTGCGATCGACGAGGCCAAGCGTCAGGCAGAACTGCAGCGTCAGGACGACCTCAAGCGAGCCGAAGAGCGTCGGGCGCTGGCCGAGGCGACGGAGAAGGAACGCGCCGCCCGTTCGCGGGCGCTGGAGCAGGCTTTGGGTGCCCTCGATACCGGCCTTGCTGCGCTTTCGGCCGGCGATCTGCGCTTCCGCATCCGCCAGCCGCTCGACGGCGATTTCGACACCCTGCGCCTGGCCTTCGACCGGTCGATCGAGGCGCTGGAGACGTTGGTTTCGCTCGTGGGCGAAAATGCCAATGTCATCGACGAGGGCTGCAGCGAATTGCGCGTGGCTGCCGACGACCTGGCGCAACGCACGTCAGGCCAGGCCGCCGCGCTCGAACAGGCCGCTGCCGCGCTCGAGGAGGTGGCAAGCGCGGTCAAGACATCATCGGCCGGGGCCGACGAGGCCCAGCGGTCGGCGGGCGAGGCCAATCGAACGTCCGCAGAGGCGGCGCGCATCGTGGTGGAGACGGTGACGGCGATGAACGAGATTGCCCGCTCATCGGACCGCATCGGCCACATCATAACGGTCATCGACGAGATCGCTTTCCAGACCAATCTGCTGGCGCTCAATGCCGGCGTCGAGGCCGCGCGCGCCGGCGAGGCCGGTCGCGGTTTTGCCGTCGTAGCCCAGGAGGTGCGGGAGCTGGCCCAGCGCTCGGCCTCTGCAGCCAAGGAGATCAAGAGCCTGGTGGCGCTCGCCTCGAATGACGTGGCCAAGGGCGTGGTGCTCGTGGGGCAGACCGGCGAAGCGCTGACCGGCATCGAGCGGCAGGTGGAAACGGTGAACCGTCAGGTGCTGGCGATCGCCCGCTCGGCCAAGGAACAGTCCGCAGCGCTTGCCGAGATCACAGCGACGGTCTGCCAGCTCGACCAGATCACCCAGCAGAATGCGAGCATGGTGGAGCAGACCACCGCGGCTTCCGCGACGCTTGCAGTCGAGGCTGGCAAGCTTCGGGTGCAGCTTGGTACCTTTCGCACCGGACAGGATGACGACCTGTCGGATCTGTTTGTCCGGCAGGTGGCCTGAGGCCCGGCCTCTGGACTCAGGTCCCGGGCCGGCTGCCGCTTCGTATTCAGGCCGCGGCTGACAGATGTTCGTGGACGGCCAGCCAGCGGCCGTCCGACTGGCGCGAAAAGACGATCGTCTCGCGCTCGTTGTTCGTCATGTCCTCGCCGCCGACCGAAAGATCGGTTTCCACCGCATGGGTGAAGATCGCGACATCGCCGACGAGCTGCAGGTTGCGGTTCGTCGAGCGGCAGGCCTTGACGCGAAAACCGTCGCGGCTCTCCCACAGCGCCCATTCCGCTTCGTAGGCAGCGCGGTTGGAAAGGGTGCGGTCGAGATTGTAGAAGATGAAGGTCGCCTCCGGCGCAAAGGCCGCAAAATAGCCCTTGGTGTCGTGGCGGCCGAAGGCAGCGACGAGGGCGTCGGCTGCGGCCAGAACTGCGGTCTTGTGATCGGTCATGTCTTTCGTTTCTTCAATATTCGGTTGGGTCAGACGCGCTTGACGCTGCTGATCAGGGCGGCGATCGGACGATTCTGGTCGGCGACACGGGTCTTGAGCTCCTCGAGGGCCATGCTCTCGTGTTTGCAGAACTCGATGAACATCATGTTGAGGTTGTTGAAGAAGACCTCGCCCAGCGCTTTGGCATCCACGCCGGCGATGACGACGCCGCGCCGCTGGAGGGTCTCCACCAGCTGGACGACCTGGGCGCACAAACGCTCGTCCAGCTCCGTGTAGCGCTTCGACAATGGCGTCTCCGGCTGCTGGATCGAGGACGCCATCGCGGTGCGCCACATCTCCTTGCTCAGGTAGACGAGCGAGTGGTCGTAATACTGGTTGATCAGCGCGCCGAGCGCCTCATTGACGTTGAGCGGCGGGTTCGCGACGATGAGTTCCCCCGCCTCGAGCACTTCGGTCACTTCCATCGAAACGGTGGCGACGAGCACGTCGCCCTTGTTCTGATAGTAGTTGTAGAGCGTGCCGACCGAGACCTCCGCCATCTCGGCAATGTCCTCGATGCGCGCGCTGTCATAGCCCTGTTCGCGGAACAGTGTGGTGGCCGCTTCGAGGATGCGACGGTTCCTGTCGGCCTTCTGTCGGGCGCGCAATCCGGTCATGGTCAGCTCCGTTTGAATCTCCTCAAAATTGAGATTGACTTAAAAAATGAATTCATTCAATCTTTTTCTCAAGGCGCCGGAACGAGCGCCATTCTGATCAACGCGAGGGCTCGACGGGGGTCTTCGACAAGAGGGTGACACATATGGAAAAGACCGTACTGGGCGGGCTCTCCCGCCGCATGCTTCTCGCGACCGTTGCCGTTTGCGCCGTCTCCGGCGGGGCTTTTGCCCAGGAAGAACTGAACGCGCTCGTCTGGTGTGATCACACCGATCCGGCGCTGATCGAGCCTTTCGAGAAGGCCAACAACGTCAAGGTCAATCTCAAGGAATATGAAGGCACCGGTGCCGGTCTGTCGATCGTCGAGCAGTCGCGTCCGGGCGATTGGGACGTCTTCGTGATCGACGGCGTCGACGTGCCGCGTGCCGTCGAGATGGACCTGCTCGCCGAGATCCCGGCCGACAAGCTGCCGACCGCGGACATCTTCCCGGAAGTCCGCATGGAAGCCAATAACACCAAGGACGGCAAGATCTACGCGGTCACGGAAAAGTTCGGTTACAACACGATCTCCTACGACAAGACCAAGGTCGACCCGAAGGACATGGAAGACCTGTCGATCTTCTGGTCCGACAAGTACAAGGGCCGCATCGCCCTCTATGACTACTATCTCCCCATGATCGGCCTGACGGGTCTCGCCATCGGCAAGAAGACCGCGGATCAGACGGAAGACGATCTGCCGGCGATCAAGGAAAAGCTGTTCGAGATGAAGAAGGTCGCCCGTCAGGTGAGCGACGTTGTCGCCTCCCAGACGGCCCTTGTCAGCGGCGAAGTCGACATCATCCTCGGCGGCGGCGAGTGGGTGACCGCCGGCCTGACCACCGAGAAGCCCAATCTCGACTGGACCGTGCCGAAGCAGGGGGCACTGCGCTGGGCGCAGTCGATCGGCGTGTTCAAGGATTCGACCAAGCAGGACCTCGCCGTGAAGTTCGTGCAGTATATCCTGAGCCCCGAAGGCCAGTCCAAGCTCGCGACCTCTTCCTGCTATTGGGGCATGCCGGCCAATTCCAAGGCCGGCGAGAAGCTGACCGACCAGCAGAAGACGGCACTTCGCTGGGACAAGCAGCCGGAATACCTCAAGAACACCCAGCTCTATCCGGTCGCCGATGCCGATCTCGATGCCGCCATGCAGGATGCATGGACGGAAATGCTGCAGCAGTAAGCCTTTGGCCCGGGCGCGGGCCTCCCAAGCGCGGCGGCCGGGTGGTCGCCGCACCGCGCCCGGCCTCGTCCCGAAGCGGTCACGTGTCCTCGCCATCGGCTCTTCTCTCCTGCGCCGCCTAGCCTGGGGCAGGCGGAGAGGTGGTGGCAAGCCTTGCCGCGGGAGAGCGAGACGCCCCCTTCTCGTCGCGACCGACCGGTGGCCATCCTTTGAAACCGTCTGCCGAAGCACCAACGGAGTGTCCCGTCCATGACAGCCACCGCCCTGGAGCGTAAGGAGCGCCGCAAGGCCTGGGGATTTGCCCTGCCGGCGGTTCTTTGGACCGTCGCCTTCTTCCTCGTGCCCTTCCTCTACATGGCGGCCATCAGCTTCTGGAAGCGCGACGGCCGCGAGATCGTCGCCAGCTGGACGATCGACAACTACGCCGCCTTTTTCGGCAAGCCGCATTTGCTCAAAGCCCTGTTCAACTCGCTGGAGGTGACGGCCATCGTCACCGTCATCTCGATTCTGCTCGCCTATCCGCTGGCCTGGATCATTGCCGAGCGCGTGCCGCAGCGCTTCCAGCGTTTTGCCCTGATCATGGCCATCCTGCCCTTCTGGACCTCCTATGTGGTCCGCTCCTATTCTTGGCTGCTGGTGCTGTCCAAGGGTGGCGTGGTGAACCAGGCGCTGATGTGGACGGGCCTTCTGGCTGAGCCGCTCGAACTGTCGGCCAATCGGGTCGGCACCGTGATCGGCTTCGTGCATTTCTTCGTCATGCTGCTGACGCTGACGATCTACGCCAATCTCGTACAGCTTTCGCCGAACTACCGCCGTGCGGCGGCCGACCTCGGGGCCAACGGCTTCCAGACCTTCTGGTACGTCATCCTGCCGCTGACGCTGCCCGGCATCATGGTCGGCGCCTTCCTGACCTTCGTGCTGTGCATCGGCGATTACATCACGCCGCAGATCCTCGGCGGCAACAACGAACTCGTGCTGCCGCAGGTCATCATGCTGCAGCTTGGGCGGCGCGCCGACTTCCCGATGGCGGCCGCGTTGTCGCTGGTGCTGATGGTGGTCGTCACGATCGCCTATCTCGCCTGCGCGCGCTGGCTGAAGATGGAGAGAACCTGACCATGCGGCATCTCAACTCGGCCCTTGCGGTTCTTTACGCCGGTGCGCTCTACGTTTTCATCTTCCTGCCGGTCGCGGTCCTCGTGCTCTTCTCCTTCCAGGACGGCACGCTGCCCGTGCCGCCGCTGCATGGGCTGACCTTGCGCTGGTATGGCGAGGTCTTTTCCGATTCCAAGCTGATGTCCGCGCTTTTTAACTCGCTGATCGTCGCCATCGTATCGTCCGCGCTCGCCTGCCTGCTCGGTTTCCTCGCGGCTTATGCCTTCGCCCGCTACAAGCTTCCCGGATCTGGGCTCCAGCGCGCCTTGATCGTTGCGCCGATGACCGTCAGTACGCTCATCATCGGTCTTGGCCTGTTGTCGCTGCTGTCGCGGCTCAACGTCACGCTGTCGCTTTGGACGATCGGCATCGGTCATGTCGTGATCAACCTGCCGCTCTGCTTTGCCATCATCTACGCTTCGATGGGCGGCCACCAGGTCAATATCGAGCGCGCGGCGCGCGATCTCGGCGCGAAGGATTGGCAGGTGATGCTGCTCGTCACGGCGCCGATGCTGATGCCGTCCATTCTCGCCGCCTTCTTTCTGTCGGTGACCTTCAGCTGGGACGAGTTCATCATCGCCTTCCTGCTGTCGCGCTTTGACGTGACCTTGCCCGTCGAAATCTGGAGCATGCTGCGTTCCGGCCTCGACCCCAAGACCAATGCCATCGGCAGCCTCGTCTTCCTCATCTCGGTCGCGTTCCTCATCGTTCTGGAGCTGACCGTCTTTAGAAAATCCGGGAAATCCCAATGACCGCAGACGTCTCGATCCGAAACGCCACGAAAGTCTTCGGTGCCTTCCGCGCCCTCGACAATGTCTCGCTCGACATCGCCGCCGGAGAGTTCATCGTGCTCCTCGGCCCCTCCGGCTGCGGCAAGACGACCCTTTTGTCCATCCTCGGTGGCTTCATCGAACCGACCTCCGGAACGATCGCGATCGGCGGCAAGGACATGACGCATGTGGCGCCGGCCAGGCGGCCGACCACGACCATGTTCCAGGACTATGCCCTCTTCCCGCACATGAAGCTTTCCGACAATGTCGGCTTCGGTCTGCGCATGCGGGGCGTCGCCAAGGCCGAGCGTGACGAGAAGGCGCTCGCCATGCTCGATCTCGTCGGTCTCAAGGCGTCGGCGTCGAAGAAGCCGCACGAACTTTCGGGCGGCCAGCGCCAGCGGGTTGCGCTGGCGCGTGCGCTCGCCGTCGATCCCGATGTCCTGCTGCTCGACGAGCCGCTCGGTGCGCTGGACCTGAAGCTCCGCCGGCAGATGCAGGACGAGCTCAAAGCGATCCAGAAGCGCGTCGGCACCACCTTCATCCACGTCACCCACGACCAGGAGGAGGCGATGGCGATCGCCGACCGCATCGTGGTGATGAACCACGGGCATATCGAGGATGTCGGAGCGCCTTCCGATATCTACATGCGCCCCCGCTCGCTTTTTGCCGCAGGCTTCATGGGCGAGGCGAATTTCCTGCCCGGCCGGGTGATCGGTATTACCGCCGGAGAGGCGCGGGTGGAAACGGCGCTCGGCCGCGCCACCATTCCGGTGACGGCGTTCACCGGCGGCATGCCCGCGGCGGACAACAAGGTTACGCTGTGCATTCGCCCCGAACACTTCCGCTCTGCCGGCGAGGACGGGGAAACCGTTACCCTCGGCCGTGCACGGATCACCGACAGCGCCTTTTTCGGCGCGCATCACCGCTGCCACCTTCAGCCCGAAGGCGGCGCCGATGTCGTCATCACCGCGCATCTGCCGCAGACGGCCCATCCGCAGCCGGGCGATGAACTCGAGCTTGCGGTCACGGCCGATACCATCGTAGCCCTGGTCGAAAGCCAGGAGACAAGATTATGAAGCCCCGCATGCGCCCCGAAGACTGGTACACCGTCCGCCGTCTCGATGACGACGTGACCTATATCTGCGAACCGCATATCCAGGAATTCTATCGCTGCAATATCTGGCATGTGCGCGGGCGTGACCGCGACATGCTGATCGACAGCGGCATGGGGGTCGTGTCGCTGCGCGAATGGGTGCCGCTTGTTACCGAGCGCGAGCTGATCGCAGTCGCCAGCCACACGCATTTCGATCATATCGGCTGCCATCACGAGTTCGAATGCCGCGCCGTGCATTCGGCCGAGGCCGAGCTTCTCGCCAATCCGACGCGGGAGAACACGCTTGCCGATCCTTACGTGACCGACGAGATCTTCGACGCGCTGCCGCCCGAGCCCTATTGTTCGAAGTGTTATGCGGTGAAGCGCGCGCCGGCGACCCGCATTCTCGAAGACGGCGACGTCATCGATCTCGGCGATCGGCACTTCGAGGTGATTCATACCCCCGGCCATTCTCCGGGCGGCATCGCGCTTTACGAGAAGGCGACGGAGATCCTGTTTTCCGGTGACATCCTCTATGACGGTCCCCTGATCGAGGACACCTACCATTCCAACGCCGCCGACTACCTCGCCTCGATGGAGCGTCTTCTTACGCTTCCTGTTCGGCTGGTTCATGGCGGCCATTTTCCAAGCTTCAGCGGCGAGCGCTACCGGGAGCTGATCTCCGGCTGGCTCGACGCCAAACACAAGACGATCTGACGGGAGTGAAGCATGCTCGACAAGCGCAAGTTCTACATCAACGGCGAATGGGTCGATCCGATCGCACCCAACGACCTTGAGGTCATCAACCCGGCGACCGAACAGGCGATTGCCGTCATTTCGATGGGGACCGCCGCCGACATCGACCGCGCCGTCGCTGCCGCCAAGACGGCGTTTCGAAGCTACAGCCGGACCAGCCTCGACGAACGCATTGCGCTCCTTGAAGAGCTGCTCACCATCTACAAGCGCCGCTACGACGAGATGGCGCGCACCATCACGCTCGAGCTCGGCGCGCCGATCACCATGAGCACCGAGCAGCAGGCCCATGTCGGCGTCGGCCATCTGAAAGGCTTCATCGACGCCCTCAAGCGCATCAAAATGCGCGACGAGCTGCCGAACGGCGACATCGTGCTGCGCGAGCCGATCGGCGTTTGCGGTCTCATCACGCCGTGGAACTGGCCGATCAACCAGATCGCCCTCAAGGTCATTCCGGCACTGGCTACGGGCTCGACCTGCGTGCTGAAGCCATCCGAGTTCACGCCGCTCAATGCGTTGCTCTATGCCGAGATGGTGCATGAGGCCGGCTTCCCAGCCGGCACGTTCAATCTCGTCAACGGCGATGGCATCCATGTCGGTGCGACCCTGTCGAAGCACAAGGACGTCGACATGATGTCGTTTACCGGCTCGACCCGGGCCGGTACCGCCGTCAGCAGGGATGCCGCCGATACGGTGAAGCGGGTAACCCTCGAACTCGGCGGCAAGTCGCCGAACATCGTCTTCGAGGATGCCGATCTCGAGGAGCGCGTCACCGGCAGCGTGCTCGAATGCTTCAACAATTCCGGCCAGTCCTGCGATGCCCCGACGCGGCTTCTGGTTCAGCGCTCGGTCTATGATCAGGCGGTGGGCATCGCCCGTCGCGTGGGAGCCGAGGTCAAGGTCGGCAACCCGGAAGAGGCGGGAGAGCATATCGGACCGCTGGTGAGCGACATCCAGTATGGCCGCGTCCAGGCCCTGATTGAGGCCGGGATCGCCGAGGGTGCCGAGCTTCTGGTCGGAGGCCCCGGCAAGCCGGAAGGCTTCGAAACCGGTTACTACGTCAAGCCGACGATCTTTGCCGGCGTCAACAATCAGATGCGCATTGCACGGGAAGAGGTCTTTGGTCCGGTGCTGGCGATTATCCCTTTCGACACAGAGGAGGAGGCGATCGAGATCGCCAACGACACGCCCTACGGTCTGGCCGCCTACATCCAGTCGGGTGATCTGGAGCGGGCAGAACGTGTCGCGGGACGACTGCGCGCCGGCATGGTGCATATCAACGGCGCGCCCCATCGCTACGGCAGTCCGTTCGGCGGCTACAAGCAGTCGGGCAATGGTCGCGAAGGTGGCATGTTCGGGCTTGAGGATTTTCTCGAAGTGAAGACGGTCCATCGGCCGCGTGCAGATTGAGAGTGATGTGAGATGATCCCAAAGACCATGAAAGCCGCGGTGGCCGAAGCCTCCGGCGCTCCGCTTGTCATCCGTGATCTGCCTGTGCCGGTACCGGGCCGCGGCCAGTTCCTGGTGAAGCTCGAAAGCTGTGGCGTCTGCCATTCCGACCTGCACCTGCGCAACGGCGACGAGGGACTGCCGGGCGAGATGTATCCGCTGGTGTTCGGCCACGAAGGCATCGGCCGGATCGTGGCGATGGGCGAGGGGACGGAGACTGCCCTTTCGCTCGGCGACCGCGTCGGCCTGCCCTGGCTCTATGACACCTGCCTCGATTGCAGCCCCTGCCTGACCGGGGCGGAAACCTTCTGCACCCACCAGCATGCCCGCGGCATCCACTATCATGGTGCCTTTGCGGAATATGCGATCCTCGAATCCCGCTTTGCCTGCACCATCCCCGACGCGATCGATCCGATCCAGGGGGCGCCGCTTCTCTGTGCCGGTCTCACGGCCTGGAGCGCCTTGCGCAAGACGCAGCTTCGGCCGGGAAAGACCGTCATGGTCATCGGCTGCGGCGGGCTCGGGCAATATGCGATCATGATCGCCAAGGCCCATGGCGCAACCGTTGTGGCCGTCGACCGCGATCCGGCCAAGCTCGACGAAGCGCGGGCGCGCGGCGCCGATCATCTGGTCGAGGCCGGGCCCGAGTCAGGCCTGAAGGTCAAGGAACTCGGCGGAGCCGACATCGCGGTCAATTTCGCGCCGACACCGGCCGTGTGGAAGACGATCGAGCAGGCGGTCAATCCAATGAGCGACATCATCGCCATCGCACTCGTCCACGATCCGGTGCCGCTGTCGATGATGTGGTTGATCGACGGTGGCCACCGCGTCTTCGGCTCGTCGGTCGGTTCGCGCCAGGACCTGCGCGATTTCCTTGCCTTTGCGGCGCGCTCGAACCTGGCCATCGATATAGAAACCATCCCGCTGTCAGGGGTCAACGCGGCACTCGATCAGCTGCAGGCAGGCCAGGTCGCGGGCCGGATCTGCATTGATTTCTCGCTTCCAGTGTCCATGGCAGGTTGAGGAAAACGCCAACCTGCACTGTCATCGCACCCCCTCTGCTCTATAGTTGATAACATCGCCGGTCCCCTTCGGGCCGGCGATCTCTTTTCATGCGATATCGATAGAGGAGTGAGGCCCATGACAAATCCGTTGTTCAGTCTTGAAGGCAGGACAGCCCTCATCACGGGATCTTCCCGCGGGCTGGGTCTGGCGATCGCCAAGGGCCTTGCCGAAGCGGGCGCTCGGGTCGTGCTGAACGGCGTGGATGGCGCCCGTCTGGAAGCAAGCGCCGAGGCCTTGCGGGCGAGAGGGCACTCTGTCAGCGCCGAGGCCTTCGACGTGACCGACGAGGCCGCCGTCAATGCCGCGTTCTCCCGGCTCGATGCCGCGGGCGTCACCATCGACATCCTCGTTAACAATGCCGGCATCCAGCTTCGCAAGCCGCTCGTCGAATTTGGGGCGGAGGAATGGCGTCGGGTGATCGACACCAACCTGACCAGTGCCTTCTTTGTCGGACGCGAGGCAGCCAAGCGCATGATCCCACGCGGCCGGGGCAAGATCGTCAATATCGGTTCGCTGATGAGTGCCTTTGCCCGCCCGACGGTTGCGCCCTATACCGCGGCGAAGGGTGGCATCAAGCTTCTGACCCAGGGGATGGCGGCGGAGTGGGCCGAACACGGCATCCAGGTCAACGCGATCGGGCCGGGCTATATGCTCACCGACATGAACGAGGCGCTGACCAGCAATCCGCAGTTCGACGGCTGGGTCAAGGCGCGCACCCCGTCACGGCGTTGGGGCCGCCCGGAGGAGCTCGTCGGTGCCGCCGTCTTCCTCTCATCGGCAGCCTCCGATTACGTCAATGGCCAGATCATCTATGTGGATGGCGGGATGAGTGCGGTTCTCTAACGCGGGAGCCAACGCCACTTCGCCATCTCGGCACTGCAGCGTTGGCATCCATTGTTTTGCGCCGCCCCTTCAGGCGGCGCGGCGCGGCAGTTTCCAGCCAGGGCGCGCGAAATGGCAGGTGTAGCCGTTCGGATAACGCTCCAGGTAGTCCTGGTGCTCCGGTTCCGCTTCCCAGAAGTCGCCGACCGGCTCGACGGCGGTCACCACCTTGCCGGGCCAGAGGCCGGACGCATTGACGTCGGCAATCGTTTCCTCCGCCACCCGTTTCTGATCGTCGCTGGTATAATAGATCGCCGAGCGATAGCTGAGGCCGATGTCGTTGCCCTGCCGGTTCAGCGTGGTCGGGTCGTGGATCTGGAAGAAGAATTCGAGCAGGTCGCGATAGCTGAGCTTCGACGGGTCGAAGACGATCTCGATGCCTTCCGCATGGGTGCCGTGATTGCGATAAGTGGCGTTAGCCACGTCACCACCGGTATAGCCCACGCGGGTCGAAATAACGCCCGGCATTCTGCGGATCAGCTGCTGCATGCCCCAGAAGCAGCCGCCGGCCAGGACTGCCCGTTCCGTTACTGTCGTCATGCCATCCTCCTTCGGTTTTCTGTTCCGCCATTAGATGGTGTCTGTGGCCCACAAGGTCAAATCCTGTGGGCCGCAGGGCACGCGGATGTGATCGCCGCGATCACGCACGGCAGCGTCAGTGGTTATGACGCGGTGGCTTGTCGGCGATCTTGCGGAAGTCGTCGGCGCCCCGGATCGTCGCTCCTTCGGAGAGCTGTGTGACGGTCTGGCGATAGAGCCGCTGCCAGGGGGTGGCATCGGCCGGAACCGCAGGAATGCCTTCGCCCTTGCGCCGCTCGATCTCGCTCTCGTCCACCAGCATGTCGCAGCGTCCATGGTTGAAGTCGATGCGGATGATGTCGCCGGTCCTGACCCAGGCAAGGCCGCCGCCGGCTGCACTTTCCGGCGAGGCATTGAGGATCGACGGACTGTCGGCCGTGCCCGACTGGCGGCCGTCACCGATCGTCGGCAGGCTCATGATGCCCTTCTTCAAGAGGTGATCCGGCGGCTGCATGTTGACCACTTCGGCCGAGCCCGGCCAGCCCATGGGGCCTGCGCCGCGAATGACCAGAATGGTGTTCTCATCGATATCGAGGGCCGGGTCGTTGATGCGGGCGTGATAATCCTCCGAGCCGTCGAAGACCACGGCCTTGCCCTCGAAGATGCCTTCGCGGCCGGGCTCGGAGAGATAGCGCTGCCGGAAGCCTTCGGAGACCACGCTCATCTTCATGATGGCGAAGTCGAACAGATTGCCCTTCAGCACCAGGAAGCCGGCGCGTTCGCGCATCGGGGCGTCATAGGGCTTGATGACCTCGCGGTCTTCCGATTCACGACCTTCAAGGTTCTCGGCCATGGTCTTGCCGGTAACCGTCGGACAGGAGCCGTCGAGCTTGCCGGCCTTCAACAGCTCCCACATGATCGCCGGCACGCCGCCGGCGCGGTGGAAGCGTTCTCCGAGATAGGCGCCGGCCGGCTGGACATTGGCCAGCAACGGAATGTCGAAGCCATGGACCTGCCAGTCGTCGGGGTGAAGCTCGACACCCGCATGTTTTGCCATCGCGGCGAGATGCGGCTGGGCATTGGTCGAGCCGCCGATCGCCGAATTGACGCGGATGGCATTGAGGAAGGCGGACCGGGTGAGGATGTCCGACGGCTTGATGTCTTGAAGCACGAGTTCGACGGCGCGCCGGCCGGTGCGATAGGCCATCTGCCCGCGCTCGCGATAGGCGGCGGGAATGGCCGCGCAGCCGGTGAGCGACATGCCGAGCGCTTCGGCCATGGCGTTCATCGTCGAGGCGGTGCCCATGGTGTTGCAATGACCGATCGAGGGCGCCGAATCGAGCGCCGCTTCGAGAAACTCCTCGCGGCTGATCTCGCCCGCGGCATATTTGCGGCGCGAGCGCCAGATCACCGTGCCGGAGCCGACCAGATCGCCGTCATGCCAGCCGTCGAGCATCGGGCCGCCGGAGAAGACGATTGCGGGGAGATCGACAGTCGAGGCCGCCATCAGCGCCGAGGGTGTGGTCTTGTCGCAGCCGGTGGTCAGGATGACCCCGTCGAGCGGATAGCCGTAGAGGATCTCGACCAGGCCGAGATAGGCGAGGTTGCGGTCGAGGGCCGCCGTCGGCCGCTTGCAATTTTCGAACAGCGGATGCGTCGGGAACTCGATCGGGATGCCGCCGGCATCGCGGATGCCGTCGCGCAGGCGCTTGGCAAGATCGAGATGATGGCGGTTGCACGGATTGAGGTCGCTGCCCGACTGGGCGATGCCGATGATCGGCTTGCCGGAACGCAGCTCCTCCGGGGTCGTGCCGTAGTTCATGAAGCGCTCGAGATAGAGTGCCGTCAGGTCCAGGTGGTCGGGATTGTCAAACCAGTCCTGCGAGCGCAGGCGCTTCTTGTTGGTGTCGCTCATCGGTTCTCCTCCCCTTTGCGCTGGTTCATCTTTTCCAGATGCAGCAGAAGTCCACTATGGTCGGTCTCGGCGCCGCCGTCTGCGACGAAGGCGGAGAATTCCTGACGCACCCGGCTGGTCAGCGGCAGCTCGAGGTCGAAGAGCTCGGCCATGGCAGCCACCGCATCGAGGTCCTTGAGCTGCAGTCGCGAGGGGCCGCCGGGGGCGAAGCTGCGCTCCACCATGCGCTTGCCGTGCAGTTCGAGAATGCGGCTTTCGGCGAAGCCACCGCGGATCGCCTCGCGAAACTTCTCCCGGCTGGCGCCGCCCGCCTCGACAAGGATCATGGCTTCCGCGACCGCGCCGATGGTGATCGCAACGATCTGCTGGTTGGCGAGTTTGCAGATCTGGCCGGCACCGGACGGGCCGACATGGGTGACACGGCCGAGCGGGGCGAAGACGTCGGCCAGGCTCTCCACCGTTGCACCGTCGCCGCCCGCCATGATCGCCAGCGTGCCGGACGCCGCGCCGACGGTGCCGCCCGAGACGGGGGCATCGATATGGGCGATCCCGCGTGCCGCGAGCATTTCCGAATGTTCGCGGGCGATCGGCGGCGCAATCGACGAGGTATCAATGACGACCGCGCCCGGCTTCAATGCGTCGGCCACGCCTTGGCTGACAAGGACGTCGGTCACGGCCTTGCCGTCGCTGAGCATGGTGAAGACGACATCGGCCCCTGAGACCGCCTGTGCTGCCGAAGCGGCGACGGCTGCGCCATCGCTTTTCAGGGCCTCTGCCTTGGAGGGATCGCGGTTCCACACCGTCACGGCAAAGCCTGCGGCCAGCAGCCGGCAGGCCATGGGCGCGCCCATCAGCCCGGTGCCGAGGAAGGCGATCGTGCGCGGGGCAGTCCCAGCCTTGACCGACATCAGAGCTTTCCTCCCAGTTCATCGTCGATGTGAACGCGGATGATCTCATCGAACGAGGTTTCGGCGACAAAGCCGAGGGCGCGGGCGCGCTTGGCCTCGAAGCCCGGCGCCCAGCCGGCGCACATGCGCATGATCATCTCGTCCGGCTCGCGACGGATGAGCTTGACGGCCTTTTCACCGGCGACGCGGCGCAGTGCCTCGATCTGTTCGCCAACGGTGGCGCTGAGACCCGGCATGGACAGGTTGCGGCGCGGACCGACCGTGTCGATGTCGATCGTCGCGCCGTGGATGAGGAAGCCGACGGCGGAGCGCGGCGAGGCGTGCCAGTGGCGCACGTCGTCGGAAACCGGAAGCACGGCCTCCTGGCCGACAAGAGGTTCGCGCAGGATATTGGAGAAGAAGCCGGAGGCTGCCTTGTTCGGCTTGCCCGGGCGAATGCAGATGGTCGGCAGGCGGATGCCGATGCCGTCGAAGAAGCCGCGACGCGAATAGTCGGCGAGCAGCAGTTCGCAGATTGCCTTCTGGGTGCCGTAGCTGGTGAGAGGCGTGGTATGGAACTCGTCGGGGATCGGATAGGGCAAGGGGGCGCCGAACACGGCGATCGACGAGGTGAAGACGACGCGCGGCTTGTAGTCGTCCTGGCCGTTGGCAATACGGATGGCATCGAACAGGTAGCGCGTGCCGTCGAGGTTGATGCGATAACCCTTGTCGAAATCGAGCTCCGCCTCGCCGGAAACGATGGCTGCGAGATGGAAGATCACGTCCGGGCGCGAGGCGACCAGACGCTCTGCCTCGCCGGGGGACGAGAGATCAACCGTTTCGAGCGTGACCTTGCCAGCGAACCCTTCAGGTGCGTCCGGGGTGACGACGTCGACGAGCGTCATGGCCTCGATCGGCCGGCCGCCGATAGCCTTGTCCTTCGTCAGCCGCGCGGCAAGCTTGCGGCCGACCATGCCGGCTGCGCCGATGATCAGGATATGCATGAAGATCCTCCTCCATTGGACCCGATCCGCATCGTGGTGGATGAAAGCCGGGCCAAGCAAACAAAATATTGTAAGGTTGTCTGATAACCTTATATGGTGGGTTTGAAAACAGAATTATTGGCTCGCTTGCGCGGCCGAGGTTACTCGTCCGCCGGGCTCTTGGAGTATGCGACGTTGCAGGCACACAGCGGAACGGCGGTTTCGCCGGAGAACCATCAGGAGGCGCTCTGCCGGGCGCTCGGCGCGGACATGGTGCTGCAAGGCGTCGACGAGATCGAACGCTATTGCCGGGATTGGCACGGCGACGTGACGACTGGGGCCGTCGCGGTCTTGCGGCCGCGGTCGACCGAAGAGGTGGCGCTTGCCGTCAGGACCTGCTCCTCCCTCGGTCTGTCGATCGTTCCGCAGGGTGGCAATACCGGTCTCGTGCTCGGCGCGACGCCCGATCGTCCGCAGAGCCAGGTGGTGCTGAGCCTCGAGCGCATGACGGCGATCCGCCGCATCGACGTCGATGATTTCTCGGCGGTGGTCGAGGCGGGCTGCATTCTTTCGGAGTTCAAGGATGCGGTGGCGCGCGAGGGCATGTTCTTCCCGCTGGCGCTTGGTGCCCAAGGCTCGTGCCGGATCGGTGGCAATGTCTCGACCAATGCCGGCGGCATCAATGTCCTGCGCTATGGTATGACGCGCGAGCTGGTGCTCGGCCTTGAAGTCGTGCTGCCCGACGGCACGGTCTTCGACGGGCTGTCGACACTGCGCAAGGACAATCGCGGCATCGACCTCAAGCAGCTCTTTATCGGCGCCGAGGGAACGCTCGGCATCATCACCGCGGTCTCGGTCAAGCTGATGCCGGAACCCGATCAGGTGGCCACCGCGCTTGTCGGGCTGAATGCGCTCGATGATGCCATCGTGCTCTACCGCCGGGCGCGCCGCGACTGCTGCGATCTGCTGTCGGCCTTCGAATTCATGCCGCCGCTGGCCTTCGTG
This sequence comes from Rhizobium sp., assembly GCA_036722275.1. Taxonomy (GTDB): domain Bacteria; phylum Pseudomonadota; class Alphaproteobacteria; order Rhizobiales; family Rhizobiaceae; genus Allorhizobium. The sequence continues at coordinate 19,347 of DAIMJJ010000002.1, forward strand.
CTGGCCCGCGAGGCGATCCCGGACCTTGCCATGCCGATGGCCGGCGACTATCCGGCCTATGTGCTGATGGAAATCTCCGGATCCGGTCTCGTCGACATCGCCGATCTGATGGAGCGCTTCCTGGGCGGCGTGATGGAGGAGGGACTGGTGGCGGACGGCGTCATCGCCACTTCGCGGACGCAGGCGCGCAACCTGTGGCTCTTCCGGGAAGGCATGAACGAGGGGCAGGCCAAGCGCGGCCCGCATCTGCGCACCGATATCTCCGTTCCCCTGTCGCGGCTTGCCGACTTCGTTCGTGATGCCGAGGCGGCGGTTAAGGCCGCTCTCCCGGATGCGGTGAGCGTCTCCTACGGCCATGTCGGCGACGGCAACGTGCATCTCAACGTGCTGCCGCCGGCGGGGCTGTCGCCGGAAGCGTGCGCGGCACAGATCTACAAGGCCAAGGCGGCGATCAACGCCGTGCTCGACGCCTATCACGGCTCGATCAGTGCCGAACACGGCATTGGCCGCCTGAAGAAGTCCGATTTCGAGGCGCGCCTTCCCGAGGTACAGCGCAAGCTGCTGACGTCGCTGAAGAGCGCGATCGATCCGACTTTCGTCATGAACCCGGGTTGCCAATTGAATTTCGGGCGAAATTCCTAGACAAACGCCGTGGGCGACAAGGAAGCGGGGTCAGATGTCGGTGGATTTCGGTCAGATCAGGCGGAGTGAGCATTTGCCGGCGCGGATCGCGCAGCAGATCGGACGAGATATTGCCGAGGGCCGAATCCTGCCGGGCGAAAAGCTGCCGACCGAGCACGTTCTTGCCAAGGGCTTCGGGGTCAGCCGTTCGGTTGTTCGCGAGGCCATCGCGCAGCTTCGCAACGAAGGTCTGGTCGAGACCCGGCAGGGGGTAGGTGCCTTTGTCACCGAACTCCAGGCGCGGGCATCGATCCGTATCGAGCAGGACGATCTTCATGATCGCCAGAGCTTCCGCGACCTGTTCCAGCTGCGCCTGCCACTGGAAATCGAGGCGGCGGGTCTGGCTGCGGTCCATCACGATCAGTCCGATCTCGACAAGCTGGACGAGACCCTTGCGGCCATGACCGGGGCGGACAAGTGGACGGAGCAGGGGATCGTGGCTGATCTCGCCTTCCACCGCATTCTGGCGGCGGCGACCAAGAACGAGTACTTTTCCCTGTTCATCGGCTTCATCGCCGAGCGCATCAGCCTCGCCATCAACGCTGCACGCGCCGCGGCGGTGCTTGAGGAGATCGTCGAGGTGACGATTGCCGAACACCTGGCGATCCGCGAGGCGGTGGCAAGCCGGGATCCGCAGCGGGCGCGCGAGGCCATGCGCCGCCATCTGCTCGGCGCGACCGGACGCCTCGGGCTGACGCTCGAATCCTACTGACATGGGTGGCCGCTGCCGTTCCGTCAGGCGGCAGGCTTCAACAATTCTGACGGATTGATCGGGAATTCTGGTCGGAAAAACCTGCTCTGGGCGCTGGACAGCCGGGAGGAGTCCGACTAAAACGTTTCAGGTTTTGTTGTCAGACATCCTGACAATAAGGCAAGGTGAGCTGGAGGGCCCACCGGATTGATACCAAACGGGGAGGGCGGACTTGGGTTCCAGGCATTCGTTAAATGCAACGCAGATTTTGCCGGAGGACGCCGCCGAGGCGCTTCTGATCGGACGGGTGTGGTCGAAAAGCGCTGGCGGGCCTTGCCCGGTTCTCGTGCGCAATGGTCGCCTGCTCGATCTGTCGCCGGTTGCTGCCACCATCTCGTCTCTGCTTGAGATCGACGGTCTTGCGGAACGGCTGGAGGGTGCGCGCGAGCTGGCCGAACTCGGTTCGCTCGATGATTTCCTCAGCGGTGAAGCCGGAGAGCTGCTCGCCCCCGTCGACCTGCAGGCGATCAAGGCAGCTGGCGTGACCTTCGCCGACAGCATGCTTGAGCGCGTCATCGAGGAGCAGGCCAAGGGTGATGCGAGCCGCGCGCTTGACATCCGCAAGCGGCTGGCGCCGGTGCTCGGCGACAGCCTGCGCGGCGTCGTCGCCGGTTCCGAACAGGCGGCCCGCGTCAAGGCGCTGCTACAGGACATGGAACTGTGGTCGCAGTATCTCGAGGTTGGGATCGGCCCGGACGCGGAAGTCTTCACCAAGGCCCAGCCGATGTCGGCGGTTGGGTGCGGCGCGCTGGTCGGCATTCATCCGATCTCGGAATGGAACAATCCCGAGCCGGAAGTCGTGCTGGCGATCCGTTCGACCGGGGAAATCCTCGGCGCCACGCTGGGCAATGACGTCAATCTCCGCGACGTCGAGGGGCGCTCGGCGCTGCTGCTCGGCAAGGCCAAGGATAACAATGCGTCGTGCGCGATCGGACCGTTCATCCGTCTGTTCGACCAGGGCTTCGGCCTCAATGACCTCGCCCGCGTGCGCGTCTCGCTGAGGGTCGAAGGCAATGATGGTTTTGAAATGACCGGCGAGAGCCCGATGGAGGCGATCAGCCGTTCCCCCGCCGATCTTGCGCGGCAGCTTCTCAATCCCAACCACCAGTATCCGGATGGCGCCGTCCTCTTCCTCGGCACCATGTTCGCACCGGTCAAGGACCGGCGCGGCGCCGGTCAGGGTTTCACCCACGAGATCGGTGACCGGGTGGAGATCGCGACGCCCAGGCTCGGGCGGCTGATCAACTGGGTGGAGCGTACCGATGCCTGCCCGCCCTGGACCTTCGGGACCACGGCGCTGATCCGCAACCTGGCCACCCGCGGCCTCCTCGACAAGGTGTGAGGACAACGATCATGCAAAAGGTCATTGATACATTCTATCGCTTCCTTGAGTGGCTGCTGATCTTCTTCCTCGCGGCCATGGCTGTGATGGTGTTCCTCAACGTCGTCCTGCGGTACGGCTTCAATTCCGGCCTCAACGTCTCCGACGAGCTGTCCCGCTACTTCTTCGTCTGGCTGACCTTCATCGGTGCGGTGGTCGCCTTTCGCGAACACGCGCATGTGGGCGTCGAAACGCTGGTCATGCTGTTCGGCCGCAAGGGCCGGATCATCTGCATGATCCTGTCGAACATCATCATTCTCGCCGTGTCGGCGATCTTCTTCTGGGGCACGTGGAAGCAGGCGCCGATCAACGCCTCCATGGCTTCGCCGGTCACCAAGCTGCCGATGATCTGGGTCTACGGCATCGGTTTCTTCACCGGCGCCGGCGTTGTCCTGATCGCCCTCGAGCGGCTGTTCCGCCTCTTGACCGGGCGTGTCTCCGACGCGGAAATCGCTGCTTTTGCCGGCGAAAACATGTCTCTTGACCAGCTGTCGGAGCGCGCCTGATGACCTTGGTCGTATTCATCGTCTCGCTGCTGGGCGCCATGGCGGTCGGCGTTCCGGTCGCCTTCGCGCTGATGTTCTGCGGCGTCGTGCTCATGTGGTTCATGGGCATGTTCAATACCCAGATCATCGCCCAGAACATGATCGCGGGTGCCGACACCTTCACGCTGCTGGCCATCCCGTTTTTCATTCTTGCCGGCGAACTGATGAATGCCGGTGGCCTCTCCCGCCGTATCATCGATTTCGCGATCGCCTGCGTCGGCCACATCCGCGGAGGTCTCGGCATCGTCGCCATCATGGCGGCGGTCATCATGGCCAGCATTTCCGGCTCGGCGGCAGCCGATACGGCAGCACTCGCCGCGATCCTCATCCCGATGATGGCCAAGGCCGGCTATAACGTGCCGCGCTCGGCAGGCCTCATCGCCGCGGGCGGTGTCATCGCCCCGGTCATCCCGCCGTCCATGGCCTTCATCGTCTTCGGCGTGTCGGCCAATGTCTCGATCACCCAGCTGTGCATGGCCGGCAGCGTGCCGGGCCTCTTGATGGGCATCGCCCTGATCGTCACCTGGCTAATCGTCGTGCGCAAGGACAAGGTCGAGGCCCTGCCGCGCGCGCCGATGAAGGAACGGATCCGGGCGACGGGACGGGCGCTGTGGGCACTGGGCATGCCGGTCATCATTCTTGGCGGCATCAAGGCCGGCGTGGTGACCCCGACCGAAGCCGCCGTCGTTGCCGCAGCCTACGCACTGTTCGTCGGCATGTTCATCTATCGCGAGCTGTCACCGAAGCAGCTGCCGCATGTGATCCTGCAGGCGGCCAAGACCACCGCCGTCATCATGTTCCTCGTCTGCGCAGCGCTCGTCTCCGCCTGGCTCATCACGGCGGCGAATATTCCGGCGGAAATCACCGGCTATATCGAACCGCTGATCGATCGCCCGACGCTCCTGATGTTCGTCATCATGCTCGTCGTTCTGGTGGTCGGCACGGCCCTCGACCTGACGCCGACCATCCTGATCCTGACGCCGGTGTTGATGCCGATCATCAAGCAGGCAGGGATCGATCCGGTCTATTTCGGCGTGCTGTTCATCATGAACACCTGCATCGGCCTTCTGACCCCGCCCGTCGGCGTCGTGCTCAACGTCGTGAGCGGCGTCGGGCGCGTGCCGCTCGGCAAGGTCACGGTCGGGGTTGCGCCCTTCCTCGTGGCGCAGGTCATTGTTCTCTTCACCCTGGTCCTGTTCCCGGACCTGGTGCTCGTGCCCGCGCGCTGGCTGCACTGACAGCCGGCGACACAAACATCTCACTCAACCATCCATGGGAGGATAATATGAGAAAACTGCTTCTGACCACCACTGCGATTGCCTTCGCCTGCTCGGCTGCGGCGCCGGCCTTCGCCGAATTCTCCGAACGCAATATCCGCGTCTCGAACGGCATCAATGCCGACCATCCGGTCGGAAACGGCATCAATGCGATGCAGGCTTGCCTGGACGAGAAGTCCGGCGGCAAGCTGAAGCTCACCGCGTTTTGGGGCGGCGCACTCGGCGGCGACCTTCAGGCGACCCAGGCGCTCCGCTCGGGCGTGCAGGAAGCCGTCGTCACCTCTTCCTCGCCGCTCGTCGGCATCGTTCCGGCACTCGGCGTCTTCGACCTGCCGTTCCTGTTCGCCAGCGCCGACGAAGCCTACAAGGTCCTCGACGGTGATTTCGGCGACCAGATGAATAAGAAGCTTGAGGAAGCCGGCCTCATCAACCTCGCCTACTGGGAAAACGGCTTCCGCAACCTGTCGAACTCGGTTCGCCCGGTCACCAAGTGGGAAGACTTCGAGGGCATGAAGGTTCGCGTCATGCAGAACAATATCTTCCTCGACACCTTCCAGAACCTCGGCGCCAATGCCACCCCGATGGCTTTCGGCGAAGTGTTCTCGGCGCTGGAAACCAAGGCGATCGACGCACAGGAAAACCCCTATGTGACGATCGACACCTCGAAGTTCTTCGAAGTGCAGAAATACGTCACCGAGACCAACCACGCCTACACGCCGTTCCTCTTCCTGTTCTCGAAGGCGATCTTCGATACCTATTCGCCGGAAGAGCAGGCAGCCCTTCGTGATTGCGCTGCAGTCGGCCGTGACGAAGAGCGCAAGGTCATCCAGGATCTGAACAAGAAGTCGCTGGAGAAGATCAAGGCCGCCGGTCTCGAGGTCAACACCCTGTCCGCCGAGGAACAGGCTCGCATCCGCGAGAAGTCCATGGTGGTCTATGAGAAGCACAAGGCCGAGATCGGTGCCGACGTGGTCGACGCGATCCTCGCCAACCTGGCCGAGATCCGCAAGTAAGCGATCCAGATACCCCGACCGCGACACCGCGGTCGGATCTCCATGAAGACGGCCCGGGAGGATTGCTCCCGGGCCGTTTCCGTTTGGCAGTCTTGGCTACGGAAGGTCCGGGCAGCGAAAAGGGGCCACCTGTGAGGCGGCCCCTTGTTGAGCATCGGCGATGCCCTCTTGTTCAGGGAAGATCGAGGGGACGGTCCGGTTCGCGTCGTTTCAGCTGCTGTTCGCGGAAGAAGATGAACATGCCCGAGCCGATGATGAGCGCTGCGCCCAAGAGCATGGTGAGCCGCGGCACGTCGCCGAAGAACATCCAGCCGAACAGGATGGCCCAGAGAAGGAGCGTGTACTGCAACGGCGCGACCGTGGCGGCATCGGAGATCTTCAGGGCTCGGTTGACCAGCATGTGGGCGCCCATCGCGACGACGCCGAGCAGCCCGAGCAGGGCGAGTTCGGAAGCCGAGCCGATCGGCGTCCAATCGAACGGGGCAAAGACAAGACCGGCGAGGCCCGCACCGCCGACCTGGAACAGCACCAGCGTCTTGTCCGGCGTGCCGCGCAGGCTGCGGCCGGAGATCAGCATGAAGGCGAAGGCGAAGGTGCCGAGAATGGAGATGATCGCCGGCATGGTGAACATCGCGCTCGACGGCTCGAGCGTGATGATGACGCCGACGAAACCGACGAAGATCGCCGTCCAGCGCCGCCAGCCGACTTTTTCGCCGAGCAGAAGAGGCGAGGCCGCCGCGACATAGATCGGTGCGGCCAGCCAGTAGGTCATCACGTCGGCCAGCGGCAGGTACATCACGGCATAGTAGAAGCAGAAGACTTCCGCGGTCGAGAACAGGACCCGGGTGAGCTGCAACATGGGCCGTTCCGCCTCCAGGATCGGCTTTCGGCCGGCCATCCACAGAAACGGCGAGAGGATCAGCAGTGCCGCGACGCTGCGGATCAGGATCACCTGGCCGAGGCCGTAACTGGCAACGAGCCACTTGCCCATGGCGTCGTTGAGCGCGAACAGAAGCATGCCGATGAGCATGACGGCCGGTCCGGCCATGGAGCGATAGCCGTGTCCGGCGGCGGGTTGGGTCGTTTCTGCCATTGTTCCTTCCAGTCGGTCTCTTGCGTTTGAGGCGTCTGTCATATCGTCGAGGCGTCGGAAAGTCTCCGGCTTACGGTGAAGGCGCGCTCCAGTTCGGGATTGAGTTCCATGCCAAGACCTGCCCCCGGCGGAACGGTGATCATGCCGTTGCGGACTTCGGGCAGGGCGGTCACCAGATCGCGATACCAGGTGCGGTAGAAGGCGCGTACGCTTTCCTGCACCAGCGCGTTCGGTGCGTTTAGTGACAAATGGGTGGACGCGCACAGCACCACCGGACCGGTACAGTCGTGGGGCGCGACCGGCAGATGCCAGGCCTCGGCCATGGCGGCGATCTTGCGGGCCTCCGACAGGCCGCCGCACCAGGAGATGTCGAGCATGACGACCCCGGCCGCGCCGGTCTCCAGATAGTCGCGGAAGGCCCAGCGCGAGCCGAGGGTCTCGGAGGCGGAGATTGGCGCCGGCGAGACCTCGGCATAGCGCTTGAGGCTCGACAGGCTGTCCATCTTGATCGGATCCTCGTGCCAGAAGGTCTGGTACGGGGTGAGCGCCTTGGCGATCTGCAGCGCCGGCAGGAGCTGCCACATCGAGTGGAACTCGACCATGATGTCCATCTTGTCGCCGACGGCGGCACGGATCTTCTCGAAGGGTTGCAGTGCCTGGCTCAGGTCCGGCAGCGAGATGTACTGGCCGCGGGTCTTCTCGGCGGCCGCGTCGAAGGGCCAGATCTTCATCGCCGTGATCCCTTCCTCGAGGAGGGATTGCGCGAGTTCGTCGGCCGAGTTGAGGAAGCCGTTCAGATCGTCATAGTCCCGACCTTCCGAAAGCCCGTAATTGGCGGTCGTCTGGCCGGTCGCCTTCTTGATGTATTCGGTGCCGGCGCAGGTGTTGTAGGTGCGGATTTCGCGGCGCGTGAAACCGCCGAGCAGCTGCGCGATCGGCAGGTTGGTCGCCTTGCCGAATAGGTCCCAGAGCGCGATGTCAAAGGCGGAATTGCCGCGTACCTCCGCGCCCGACGAGCGGAATCCGAGATAGCCGACCAGCTCCGCCGACAGACGGTCGATCTCCAGCGGGTCGCGGCCGATCACCCGCGGGGCGATGTATTCGTGCACATAGGCCTCGACCGTCTCCGCACCGAAGAAGGTCTCGCCAAGGCCGGTCGGGCCCTCATCGGTGTGGACGAGCAGCCACAGCAGATTGGCGCGCTCGGCGACGCGCACGGTTTCGAGACGGGTGATCTTCATGGGTTCCTCCCGGGCTTTTCGCCCAAATTTAGAACGCGCCGGCTCTGCTCTTCCTCCAGAGCCGGCGCGCCACAGTCTCTCGTGGGCGTCAGACGTCCGCCTTGAAGGTCTGCTTCTGGGTGCCCAGTCCGTCGATGCCGAGTTCGACCACGTCGCCCGCCTTCAGGAACCGCTGCGGCTTCATGCCCATACCGACGCCGGGAGGCGTGCCGGTGGAGATGACGTCGCCGGGATGCAGGCTCATGAACTGGGAAAGGTAGGAGACGAGGTGCGCGATGCCATAGACCATGGTGGCGGATGTGCCGTTCTGCATGGTCTCGCCATTGACCTTCAACCACATCGAGAGGGCCTGCGGGTCGGCGATCTCATCCTTGGTGACGAGCCAGGGGCCGATCGGGCCGAACGTGTCGCAGGACTTGCCCTTGGTCCACTGGCCGGCGCGCTCGGTCTGGAAGGCGCGTTCCGAAACGTCATGGGACACGCAGTAGCCGGCGACATAGTCCATCGCGTCAGCCTCGGAGACATACTTTGCCGTCTTGCCGATGACGACGCCGAGCTCGACCTCCCAGTCGGTCTTTTCGGAACCGCGCGGGATCAGCACGTCGTCGTTCGGACCGCAGATGGCCGATGTCGCCTTCATGAAGATGACCGGTTCCGGGGGGACCGCCATGCCGCTTTCGGCCGCGTGGTCGGAGTAGTTGAGGCCGATGCAGATGAACTTGCCGGTGCCGGCGACGCAAGCACCAATGCGCTCGGCGGCCGAGAGCTCCGGGAGCGAGGAGAGATTGAGCGCGGCGATCCGAGCGAGGCCCTCGGGCGAGATGGTCGCGCCGCCGATATCGGCGACATGGGCGGAAAGGTCACGGATCTTGCCGTCTGCGTCGAGGATGGCGGGCTTTTCCTGGCCAGGCAGGCCGACACGCATGAGTTTCATGGGGTATGTCCTTTCGAATTGGCGGCTGGGCCGCGCTCCGTGCTTGTTGTCTCAGGTTCGCAAGGTCCGGCAGCAGGCCACGTCAGCCGCCGACGTGCCCTGCTCAGATGGTCCAGCCGCCGTCGATGGCAAAGGCCTGGCCGGAGGTATAGGTGGCGCCGGCAATGTAGACGGCGAGATCGGCAATCTCCTCCGGCGTGCCGAGGCGGCCCATGGGCTGGCGGGCGACGAAGGCGGCGCGCGCCGCGTCATAGTCGCCCTGGGCGCGCATGCGCTCTTGCAGGGACGGGCTGTCGACCGTGCCGGGGCAGATGGCGTTGCAGCGGATGCCCTGCGTGACATAATCGGCGGCGACCGACTTGGTGAGCCCGACCACCGCCGCCTTGGTGACGGTATAGGCGCAGCGATTGGGCACGCCCTTCACGGAGGAGGCGACGGAGGCCATGTTGATGATCGAACCGTTGCCGCGTTCCAGCATGGCCGGCAGGACCGCACGGATGGTGCGGATCATTGCACGGACATTGAGGTCGAAGGCGAAGACGAGGTCGGTCTCGACCATGTCGAGCACCGTGCCGCCATGCACGACACCCGCGCAGTTGAAAAGAATGTCGAAGGGACCGGTCTCGGCAACCACGGCGCTCACCTCTTCATCCTCGAGGACATTGACCACCCGGGTTTCAACCTCAAGCCCTTCGGCCTTGGCCTCCTGGGTGAGGCTGTCGAGCGCGTCTGCGTTGATGTCCGTGGCCACAACACGCGCGCCCGCACGGGCAAAGGCGAGTGCACTGGCGCGCCCGATGCCTTGGCCCGCCGCCGTAATCAGCGCATTCCTGTCGTTCAACGACCGCATGATGGACACTCCTCCCGTGTTGTCATGTTGTCCGACCTCTTGAGATCGGCGACGGCAATGTGACCGCGATCGGTCACAAGTACAACCCCTTTTCGCAACCGTTCTCAGGCTTTTGATGCGGCGCGGCCGATCCGCCCGTCAAGCCGGAGGAGCGTTGTCGTGCCGCTCAAATAGCCCCGTCAGGAGAGCGAGGCTCGCAACGCTTCGAGCTCCTTCAAAAGCGAGGCCTGAACCGGAATGCCCCGATCGCTGTTGCGGGCGCGGGCCGTGTAGCGCCGCTGCGAGGGCAGGCGGGCGCCCTGGCTGGTGATGGCGTCGAACATGGTCTCGGCTCGTTTCATGTTCTCCTCCATCGCACCGCCGAGGAAGACCTTCGGATCCAGTGCCAGGATCAGTTCGCCGTGACACGGCGTTACTGCGGCTCCGTCGTCGAAGGCCATGGATTCGGCGCTCGTCATGTCGGCGATCAGCGGTCCGGCCATCAGCTCGATCATGGCCGACAGCGCCGAGCCCTTGTGGCCGCCGAAGGTCAGCATGGCGCCGGCCATGGCCTCGGTGGCGTCCGTCGTGTCATTGCCTTGGCCGTCGATCGCCCAGCCGAGCGGAATGGGCTTGCCGGCGCGCCGGTGCAACTCGATTTCGCCACGGGCCGCGGCGCTGGTTGCAAAGTCGAACACGAACGGATTGTCCCCGGCACGCGGCCAGCCGAAGGCGAGCGGATTGGTGCCGAAGACCGGCTTCGTGCCGCCGGCCGGAGCAACCCAGCTGTGGCTCGGCGTCATGGCGAGAGCAACCAGACCGGCGCGCGTGATTTCCTCGACTTCCGGCCAGAGTGCCGAAAAATGATAGCAGCGATTGATGGCCATGGCGGCGAGGCCGAGCCGGCGCGCCTTGTCGATCAGCTCCGGCAAGCCGCGTTCGAAGGCGAGCAGCGAATAACCGTAGGCCGCGTCGACCTTGACGATGCCGGGCGCGGAGGCATCGACGGTCGGCACGGCCTTCGGATCGACCTTGCCCTTGCGCACGGTCGCCACACAGCCGAGCAGGCGCCAGAGGCCGTGCGAATAACACTCGTCGCGCTGCGCCGTCACGACCGAACGGGTAATCGCCGTCGCGTGCTCTTCGGACAGGCCGAGCCCCCGCAGGATGTCGTTTGACAGGCGATCGGCCTCTTCAAGCGGTATGTATTCGATGATCTCCGACATGCGTGAAATCCTTTGACCTGAAACGGAAGACGGGCCGCCAGCCTGTGTCGGTTGGCGACCCGTGAGGGATGTTCTGGCAGGCGATCAGCCTCAG
>DAIMJJ010000002.1:30511-32048 GCA_036722275.1 Rhizobium sp.
TGTTCGGCATCGAGATGCAGCAGCGGCATGAACCAGCGATAGATGCGACGGGCTTCTTCCCAGTCGCCGCGGTCGATGGCGGCGACGAGTGCGACGGATTCCTGCGGGAAGGCGCTGGTGAGGCCGGAAACCCAGCCCTTTGCGCCCAGCATCATGCCTTCGAGCGCGACGTCGTCGAGGCCGGCGAAGATGTCGAAGCGATCGCCGAACTCATTGATGAGGTCGGTGAAGCGGCGGGTGTCCGGGGCGCTTTCCTTGACGGCCTTGATGTTGGCGACGCCTTCGAGCTGACGAAGCACATCGACACCGATGTTGACGCGGTAGGCAGGCGGGTTGTTGTAGAGCATGATCGGCAGCGAGGTTGCCTCGGCTACGGTCTTGAAGTGGGCGACCAGTTCTTCCGGCTTCGGCACATAGACCATGGCCGGCAGCAGCATCAGGCCGTCGGCGCCGAGCTTTTCGGCGTCGCGAGCATAGGCGACGGCGCGACGGGTGTCGAATTCCGACACGCCGGTGATGACCGGAACGCGGCCGTTGACGACCTCGACGGCGCCCTTGAGGATCTGGCGCTTTTCGTCCGGGTCGAGCGAGTTGTTCTCGCCGCAGGTGCCCATGACGATCAGGCCGTGCACGCCGTCATTGACCAGGGCGTCCTGGACACGGCGGGTGTTTTCGAAGTCGATCGACAGGTCTTCGTTGAATTGGGTCGTTACAGCGGGAATGACGCCGCGCCAGCCAGTGGTCATCGCAATCTCCTTGGGTTGGTGTGATATATCAGTATACAGATTGTCGACAAAGAGCAAGATGGGCGTACGCGCTTTTCCAAAGCGACCCGGGAGGTCGTCGGTCTGCGGCCGGCGTTACCGGTCGCCGGTCTTAAACCGACGCCGGCGAGCGCCCAGCCGAGGGTTCAGGCGAAGGGTTCGCTCGGGCCCTTGGCAGGCTTGGTGAACCACTGAGGCCCGGTCGCAGTCATGTGGATGTGGTCCTCCAGCCGAACACCGAACCGGCCGGGAACGACGATCATCGGCTCGTTGGAGAAGCACATGCCGGGCTGAAGCGGTGTCCAGTTGCCGCGCACGATATAGGGAGCCTCATGGATTTCGAGCCCGAGGCCGTGGCCGGCCCGATGCGGAAGGCCCGGAAGCCTGTAATCGGGGCCGAGGCCGTGACGGGCGAGCACGGCACGCGCCGCGTCGTCGAGGCTTTCGCAAGGTGCGCCCAGACTTGCAGCGTCGAACACCGCCTGCTGGGCCTCACGCTCGATCGACCAGATGCGCGCGAATTCCGCGGTCGGTTCGTCGAGCATGTAGGTGCGTGTCAGGTCGGAATGGTAACCATCGAAGCGGCAACCGGTATCGACCAGGACGACATCGCCCGGCTTGTAGATCTGGTCGCCGTCGGCGCCGTGCGGCAGGGACGTGGCCTCGCCGAAAGACACGATGCAGAAGGTGGAGCCGCCCTCGGCCCCCGAAGCGCGATGCTGGTCGTCGATGAAGCGAACGACCTCTGACGCGCGAATGCCGGGCTTGATCAG
>DAIMJJ010000002.1:32148-50514 GCA_036722275.1 Rhizobium sp.
TTCGCCCGGCAGATGCGGCAGGCTTTCGACACGGCTCTGCTCGAAGCCAGGCACGATGTAGTGCAGGCCCGTTGCGGTGACGACCGCGCCGAGCAGGCGTTCGCTCTGGTGCCAGACGAGGCCGGTATAATAGCGCAGGCTCTCGGTGGAGCCGAGCAGCACGGCGCCGACCTGCTGCTCTTCGAGGACGGACCGCAGCCGCGTCAGACGGGCCGATCGTTCATCGTTGGAAATCGGGGTGAAGGTCTGATGGAGGGACATCGGAATTCCTTTCTGATCGTGTCGGGGCGAGGCTCAGCGAAAGCGGTCGGGGCTAAGCGGCACGAGCGACAGGCTCGACGCGCGGCCGGCGGCAAGATCGCTGATCAGCCGGCCGGTCGCCGCCGATTGGGTGAGCCCAAGATGGCCGTGGCCGAAGGCATAGAGAATGGCGGGGCTGGCTTTCGAGCGGCCAATGACCGGCAGGCAATCGGGCATGGAGGGACGGAAGCCCATCCATTCGCGCCCGCCTTCGGTCTTGAGATTCGGCAGGAAGCGCGCGGCCTTTGCCAGCAGGGCCTTGGAGCGGCGATAGTTCGGCGGAAGCTTGAGGCCGCCCAGTTCAACGGCGCCGCCCACGCGGATGCCTTCCGCCAGCGGGGTTACGACGAAGGCATGATCGTTGAAGTAGAGCTGCCGCTGCAGGGGGAATGCCTCCGGGGGAAGCGTCGTGTTGTAACCGCGTTCGGTCTCCAGCGGCACGCGGTCGCCAAGCTTTTCCGCGAGCATTTTCGACCAGGCGCCGCCGGAAAGCACGACGGTTGCGGCCTGGATCGTCGCGCCGTCCAGGAGTGTCACGACGGCGCCGTCGGCGCGGGGCGCAATGTCGGTCACCGCACCCTTGCGGTACAGCCCGCCGCGGGCGACCATCAGATCCGCCACGGCTCGTGTCAGTCCCTTCGGATCGTTGACCTGGATCCCGGCCGGCGAATACATCGCGTGGCGGAATTGCGGGGCGAGGCCCGGCTGCAGCCTCTCGATCTCGGCTCGGCCGACGCTGGTGAACTGGAAGCCGGCCTTCTCCTTCTCCAGCCAGTCGTGGGTTGCCGCATTGAACGAGGCCTCGCTGTCATAAAGGTCGAGGGTGCCCGTGTGGGTGAAGAAGGAGGCAAGCTCGCCGATCGAGCGGATCCGCTCCATTTCCGTGGCTGCGAGTTTCATCAGGCTGGTCTGGGTCGCGATGCCGCGCTCGAAGGTTTTTCGCGCGCTGGCGCGCCAGAACCGCCAGAGCCAGGGTGCTATGCTGAGTGCGTAGGCCGGCGGCAGGCTGAGCGGTCCGAGCGGATCGAGGAGCCATTTCGGCGCCTTCCACATGATGCCGGGCGAGGGGATCGGGATGATCTCGGGAAAGGCCAGGATTCCCGCATTGCCGGCGCTGGCACCGGCGGCCACCTCGTCGCGATCGAGGAGGAGCACGGCGCGTCCGCTCTCCTGGAGATAAAGGGCCGCCATGACGCCGACGATCCCGGCCCCGATGACGACAACGTCAGCATTCTGTTGGGCAGTCATATTGTTCTTCCGTTGCTTCTATTTGGTGGTCGGCCCGGTCGCCCCTCAGAGATCGCCAAGCGTGATCGCCTGGTTCATGTCGCGGGCGACATAGTCCTGGATCTGCCGGACGATCTGAGCGGCGTGCCCTTTGGCGAGACGGTCGGCTTGCTCCGCATCACCAGCCTCGATCGCTGCGATCATGTCCTCGTGTTCCTGGACATATTGCAGTGGCAGGCGGTCGTCGAAGGTGGAGTAGTAAAGCCGCAGGATCCGCCGGCCTTCATCGAGCAGGCGTGCGAAGAAGCCCGTGTAGTAGGGGTTGCCGCCCATCTCGGCGATGGCGACGTGAAATTCGCGGTTCGCCTCGATCATGGCAAAGGCGTCCTGCGCCCTGACCGCCGCTTCGAACTCGCTCTGGCGCTGGCGGATGATGACCATGCCTGCGGTATTGTGGCGGCTCGCCGCGCCGCGCGTCGTCACGCGGTACATCAACGTCAGCGCCTCGAAATAGGGCGGGAGGCTCGCGAAATCGATGGTCGCAACGATGGTGTTGCGGTTGGGAAGGGTCGTCACCAGCCCTTCCGACGAAAGGCGAAGAAGCGCCTCTCGGACCGGCGTGCGTGACATGCCGAAGCGTTCGGACAGGCGGACCTCGTCGAGGGCACTGCCGGGCGCAAGCGTCATCGCCAGGATTTCCTGCCGCAAGCGGCTGTAGACGGTCTGGGTTCCGGAGCCGCGCAGGCGTGGCCCGTCAGCCTTCAGATCGTCCGTCTTGCTGTCTGCCATGATCCCTCAACCGGTCGCGTGTTGCCTGTTATCTGTTGCATGCATATTGTCGACAAGTGATGGGTGCAACTGTTTTTCGAGCCGGCGGGTCCCCTCCGGCAGCGACCTTTTGTCCGCGCGCATGTGCGGGTTTGGTGCCGGATCCGGAGATTTCTGTCGCGAAGGGTCTGGAATGGCCGCAGGAATCGGAATGCACCTCTTTCGGCTTGGTCGCGCTGCCGCTAGAAAGGCAGGCTCACTGCGAGGACGGGGTAGGCATGACAGGAAAGAACGAGAAGGCCGATCAGGACAGCGAGTCGCGTGCGCCCCGCAGCCAGACGCTCGTCCGCGGGCTCGAGATCATCGACGCCGTGGCGGATCGGTCGCGCTCGATCGCCGACATCGCCGCCATGACGGGGCTGACCTACAGCACCGTACATCGGATCGTTTCCGTTCTTGTCGAGCGGCGTTACCTGAAGGCGGAAAACCCGCGCGAATTCGCGCTGGGGCCGCGACTGATCGAGCTCGGCTTTGCCGCCTATTCCCAGACGGATCTGGTGCGGATCGCCCGCCCGAAGCTCGAGGATCTGTCGCGAGAGACGCGCGACACCGTTCATCTGGCGCAGCTCGACGGATGGGAGGTCGCCTATCTCGACAAGCTGCGCGGAACGCGACCCGTCGAGATCAGCTCGCGGATCGGTGGTCGCAAGCCCGTGATTTCGACCGGTGTGGGCAAGGCGCTGATCCTCGACGAGCCGGACACCAGCCTGTCGCGGCTTTACCAGCGCGACCACCATCTGCTGCCCGGCAATATCAGCGAGGACGACTGGTTGCGTCTGATGGCAGATTATCGCGCCGGCGGCTTTTCCTACGACCTTGGCGAAGACGAGCCGTCTATCCGCTGTGTGGCGGCCCCGATCCGCGACGCGACGGGCCGGATCATCGCGGCCATCTCGGTATCGTCAACGCTCGAATACATGTCGCCGGAGCGCATGCGCGATCTGGTGCCGGAGGTTCAGAGGGTAGCGGCGTCGATCTCCGCCGATCTCGGTGCGCGGCCCCGCTGAGCCGCGCCCTCCTGCTTCTTCTTCCTGTTTCGGGGCGTGCCGGCGTCAGAGCACCTTGCCGGGGTTGAGAATGCCCTTCGGGTCCAGGCTACGCTTGAGTTGGCGCAGCATGGCGAGTTCGTTTTCCGAACGGCTATAGGCCAGCCAGGGCTTCTTGTGCAGGCCGATGCCGTGTTCGGCCGAGACCGATCCGTCGTAGGCGCGAATGATCTCGTAGACCGTCTTCTCGATACGGTGGCCTGTGGGGTCGATATCGGTGATCGGTCCGGCGACCAGATGGATGTTGCTGTCGCCGGCATGGCCGAAGAAGATCACCTTCAGCGCCGGGAAGGCCGTTTCCAGCGCGGCGCGGATCTCGTCGACGCAGGCGCCGATCCGGGCGAGGGGAACGGAGACGTCAAAGTTGATCGTCGGTGCCCGGCGCGACAGGATTTCGGCGATCCCGTCCCTCAGAGACCAGAAGGCCTCGACCTCCCGCTGCGACTTGGCGATGGCCGCATCGACGACCAGTCCATCCTCGAAGGCGGCCTCAAGCATGGTCTCGAAGGCCGGACGCTCTGAATCGGCATCGGCACCCTGCATCTCGATGAGCGCGTAGATGGCGTGTTCGGGGGCGACCGGCGGGCGAAGGCCGGTCTCTTCGAGGACGGCGCGGTAGTAGTCGTTCCACATCAGTTCGAAGGCCGTGACGCGGCCCGACAATGCGCGTTGTGCGTGCCTGAGCAAGCTGGCGGCCGCATCGAAGTCGGCGACTGCCACCAGCGCGGCATTGGCCCCACCGACACCGGGATGCAGCTTGAGGACGGCGCGTGTCACGACGCCGAGCGTGCCTTCCGAGCCGATGAACAGATGCTTGAGGTCGAGCGCGGCATTGTTCTTCGGCATCCGGTTCATCATCGGCAGCACCGTGCCGTCGGCCAGAACCACCTCGAGACCAAGCACCAGGTCGCGCGTCATGCCGTAGCGAATGACACGGTTGCCCCCGGCATTGGTGGCAATGTTGCCGCCGATCTGGCAGGAGCCGCGGGCACCGAGGTCGAGCGGAAACGAGAAGCCGGCATCGAGCGCGGCCTCCTGGATGCGCTGCAGGATGCAGCCGGCGCCGACGACCATCAGGCCCGATGCCGTGTCGATCTCCTCGATCCGGTCCAGGCCGGCGAGCGAGAGCAGCACGGCGCCTTGCGAGGGGACCGCGCCACCGGCAAGCCCGGTGCGGCCACCCTGCGGCACGACCGGGGTGTCGTAGTCGTGGCAGAGCCGCATGACCGCGGCCACTGCCTCTGTGTCGCGCGGCGTCACCAGCGCCAGCGGTGTGCCGCCGCGTTCGTCGCTCCAGTCGCGCAGTGCCGCTTCAGGCACGTCGGCCCCGCTCTTGATGTTGCCTTCTCCCACAGCGCGCTCCAGCGCGGTGATGAGCCCTGCGGTCGATTTCTCCAGGTTCATGGCGTCCTCCCGATGTGTTTTCGGACCGCGTTTGCCGGAAAATTGCACATATTGCAAATTGATTTTACTATTTGACAAAGAAGGGCGCCTCTGTTTATCTCGGCCGCGCTGGGGGAGGAGCGGAGGCACCCGCCTTGCGCTCGGGTCCATGACAGCCCGGCAAGAGCCAGAAGGAAACCGGCAACGGTTTTTCGCATCACAGGGAGGACAGACATGTCGCTTACAACAGTCGCGCAGACGCTGCGCGCAGGTTTCGTTGCCGCATTCGCATCGGCCGCACTCTTCAGCACCACCGTTGCCGCAGAACCGGAAATCACCTTCCGCGCCGCGCATTCCTCGACGCCTTCGTCGACCGGTCACAAGGCGTTCGAGTTCCTCGACAAGGAACTGCGTGAGAAGACCGGCGGCCGCATCGGTCTCGAGATCTTCCCGAACTCGCAGCTCGGCGGCGAGCGCGAGCTCGTCGAAAACATCCAGTTCGGCAATGTCGACCTGACCTTCGTGTCGTCGGCACCGGTCGCATCCTTCGCCCCGCAGTTCTTCGCCTTCGACATTCCGTTCCTGTTCAAGGACCGTGAGCAGGCTTACAAGGTGCTCGACGGTGACGTCGGCAAGGAAATCCTGGCTTCGCTCAACGACAAGGGCATGGTCGGTCTGGCCTATTGGGAAAACGGTTTCCGTCAGCTGACCAACAACAAGAAGGAAATCCGCTCTCCGGACGACCTCGCCGGCATGAAGATGCGCACCATGGAAAACGAAGTGCACATCGCCGCCTGGCGTGCCGAGGGCGCAAACCCGGCGCCGCTCGCCTTCAACGAGCTGTTCACGGCCCTTCAACAGGGCACGTTCGACGCGCAGGAAGGCCCGATCAATCTCTTCTACGACATGAAGTTCAACGAGGTGCAGAAGTTCATCTCGAAGACGAACCACATCTATTCGCCCTGGCCGCTGCTGGCCAATCCGGACAAGCTCGCCAGCCTCAGCGATGAAGATCGTGCGATCTTTGACGCCGCCGTGAAGGCCGCGACCGACTACCAGCGCGGCCTTGCCAAGGCAGCGGACGACAAGGCCGAAGCCGCGATGACCGACGTGAAATTCACGACGCTCACCCCGGAAGAGCTGAAGGCATTCTCCGACAAGGTTGCTCCGATCGTCGACCTCGTGAAGCAGAAGGCCGGTGCCGATCTCGTCGACCGCCTCCTGGCTGCCGCGAAGTAAGCCTCTCGTCTTCAGGGCCCGGCACAGTCGTCGCCGGGCCTCTTCTCGACATCTTTCTTTGAACTGGCGTCAGCGGGCTCTGCCCGCTTGGCGTGGGAGGAGTTCATGCTCAAAATCGTCGACGAGCATTTCGAGGAGGCGATCGTCGTGGCCCTGATGGCCATGATGTCGGCCTTGATCGGCGTTCAGATCTTCATGCGCTACGTGATGGGGGCATCGCTCTCGTGGTCGGAGGAACTGGCGCGATATTTCTTTATCTGGGCGACCTATGTCGGCATCGCCTATGCGGTGCGCAAGGACGCGCATATCCGCGTGACCATGGCCAGCGATCTCTTGTCCGCGAAGGGCCAGGTCTTCCTGCGCATCCTCTCCCACATCATCTTCGGCGCCTTCGCGATCTTCGTCATGTACCAGGGCTGGTTCATGGTCGAGAAGACCTTCCGCTTCGGCCAGAAGTCCGCCTCGCTCGGCATGCCGATGGGGATCATCTATCTGGCACCGTTCACCGGCTTCCTGCTGGTCGTCGTGCGTCTGATTCAAGCCGTTGTCACTGACCTGCGGGCCGCAGGGCAGGGAGATGCCCGATGATCTCGCTCATTCTCTTCGGTCTTCTCGCGCTTCTACTCCTGCTCGCCGTTCCGATCGCCATCTCGCTCGGCATCGCCTCGACCGTGGCGCTGATCGTGTCCGGCAAGGTATCCGGCTCCTATGTGCCGCAAGGGCTGGTCACTTCCATTGACAGTTTCCCGCTGATGGCGGTCCCGTTCTTCATCCTCGCCGGCGATCTGATGGGGCAAGGCGGGCTGTCCCAGCGCCTGATCAATGTCGGTCGCATGTTCTTCGGCCGCTATACCGGCGGCATGGCGATCATCGCCGTCGTCACCTGCATCTTCTTCGCGGCCATCTCCGGCTCTGGCCCGGCCACGGTCGCAGCCGTCGGCACCATCCTTCTGCCGGCGATGGCGAGAGACGGCTACAGGCCCGGCTTCTCGTCTGGCCTTGTGGCCTGCTCCGGCTCTCTCGGCGTCATCATTCCGCCGTCCATTCCGATGGTCATCTACGCGACCTCGGCCAATGTCTCTGTCTCCAAGATGTTCATGGCCGGTGTCGTTCCGGGGCTCTTGATCGGCTTTGCGCTGATCGCCTATGCCTGGCTGCAGTCGAGGAAGGACGGCCAGAAGCCGGGTGACTATCGTCCGAGCCGTCGCGAGATGCTCGCCGTGCTCAATGATGCCAAATGGGCGCTGATGGTGCCGGTCATCATTCTCGGCGGCATCTATGGCGGTGTCTTCACCCCGACCGAGGCCGCCGCCGTCGGCGTGATCTACGGTCTGGTCGTCGGTGCATTCGTCTATCGCGAATTGAAGCTCAAGGATCTCTACAAGATCTTCGCAGGTTCCGCGCTGACCTCCGCCACGATCATGCTGATCGTTGGAACCGCGACCATCTTCGGCCGGGCGCTGGCGATCGAGGGCGTGCCGGTCATGCTCGCCAACGCCATCACCTCTGCCGTGGACCAGGCCTGGCTGCTGCTGCTCGCGATCAATGTCATCCTTCTGGTCGTCGGCACCTTCATGGAGACGATCGCCGCGATCATCATCCTGACGCCGATCCTGCTGCCGCTCGTCACTGCTCTCGGCATCAACGCCGAACACTTTGGCATCGTGATGATCGTCAACCTCGCCATCGGCATGGTGACCCCTCCGGTCGGCGTCAATCTCTTCGTCGCCTCACGCGTCTCCGGCCTTTCGCTTGAGACGGTCGTCAAGTGTGCAATCACGCCGATGCTAGTGATGATCGTCGTACTCCTTCTCATCACCTACGTGCCGGCGCTGTCGCTGGCGCTGCCCGCCTTCTTCGGAATGTAAGTCAAAGGAAACCAATATGAGCAGCAAACTGAGGGCGGTCATCATCGGCCCCGGCAATATCGGCACCGATCTCCTCATGAAGATGAAGCGTTCCGAATGGGTCGAGCCGGTCTGGATGGTTGGCATCGATCCGGCCTCCGAAGGTCTGAAGCGCGCCGTCGACATGGGCGTGAAGGCCTGCGCGACCGGTGTGGACGGCATCCTGGAACACGTTATCGCCGACGATATCCGCGTCGCCTTCGATGCCACGTCTGCCTATGCGCATGCGGAGAATTCCCGCAAGCTGAACGCGCTCGGCGTGATCATGGTGGATTTGACGCCGGCGGCCATCGGTCCCTTCTGCATTCCGCCGGTCAATCTGGCCGATCATGCCAAGAAGCTCGAGATGAACGTCAACATGGTGACCTGCGGCGGCCAGGCAACCATTCCGATGGTCGCGGCCGTGTCGCGTGTGCAGCCGGTCGAATATGGCGAGATCGTCGCGGCGGTCTCATCGCGCTCGGTCGGCCCCGGCACGCGCAAGAACATCGACGAGTTCACCCGCACGACGGCCTCGGCCATCGAGAAGGTCGGGGGCGCCAAGCGCGGCAAGGCGATCATCATCGTCAATCCGGCCGAGCCGCCGCTTCTCATGCGCGACACGGTGCATGTGCTGACCGAGGGCGAACCGGATCAGGCCGCCATCACCGAAAGCGTGAACGCGATGGTCGCCGAGGTGCAGAAATATGTCCCCGGTTACAAGCTGGTGAACGGCCCGGTCTTCGACGGGAAGCGTGTGTCGATCTATCTCGAGGTCGAGGGACTGGGCGACTTCCTGCCGAAATATGCCGGCAATCTCGACATCATGACGGCGGCCGCCCTGCGCACCGCCGAACTGTTTGCGCAGGAGGCGGCCAATGGCGTCGTTACCCTGCCGGCCCGCGGCTGAGGAGAAGCACCATGACTATTGAAGGTCGCAAGATCACCCTTCACGAAATGAGCCTGCGCGACGGCATGCATGCCAAGCGCCACCAGATCTCGCTCGATCAGATGGTCGCCATCGCATCGGCCGCCGACGAAGCGGGCATGCCGTGGATCGAAGTCACCCATGGTGATGGCTTGGGCGGTGCCTCGGTCAATTACGGCTTTGCCGCTCACACCGACGCCGAGTACCTCCGCGCCGTCGTCCCGAACATGAAGCAGGCCAAGGTTTCCGCCCTGCTTCTGCCGGGCATCGGCACCGTGGACATGCTGAAGGAAGCCATCGACTGCGGCATTTCCGGTGTCCGCGTTGCAACTCACTGCACCGAGGCTGATTGCGCCGAACAGCACATCACCTATGCCGCCAATACCGGTCTCGATACCGTCGGCTTCCTGATGATGTCGCACCGTGCAGCACCGGACAAACTGGTTGAGCAGGCGCTGCTGATGGAAAGTTACGGCGCCAATTGCGTCTATTGCACCGATTCGGCTGGCCATATGCTGCCGGAAGACGTGACGGCCCGCATCTCGGCCATCCGTGCTGCGCTCAAGCCGGAAACCGAGCTGGGCTTCCATGGCCACCACAATCTCGGCATGGGCATCGCCAATTCGGTCGCCGCGGTTGCTGCCGGTGCGAACCGCATCGACGGTGCGATCGCCGGTCTGGGTGCGGGTGCGGGCAATGCCGCCACCGAGCTGCTGGTCGCCGTTTTCGAACGCATGGGCGCTCAGACCGGTGTCGATCTGTTCAAGATCATGGACGTCGCCGAGGATCTCGTCGTGCCGATGATGGACCGGCCGATCCGTGTCGACCGCGGCTCGCTGGTGCTCGGTTATGCCGGCGTCTATTCCTCCTTCCTGCTCTTTGCCGAACGCGCCGAAAAGCGCTACGGCGTGCCGGCGCGGGACCTTCTGCTCGAGCTTGGACGCCGCGGCATGGTTGGCGGACAGGAAGACATGATCGAGGATCTGGCGCTGACCATGGCGCGGGCCAAGGGCTGAAGCCCGGATCAGGGTCTCGGCTCAAGAGCCTGTTTTTGTTGATGTCGCGTCTCGGTTCAGAACCGATGATCGCGATGGAGGGGCGGCATGTCGGTGCCGCCCTTTTTCGTGTCGCAGGCCTTCGCCTATTCGGCGAGGAGGCCGTCGAACACTTCGAGCATGGCGTCGGCGATCGCCTGGCCGAGCTGCGTCGCGGAATTCGCCAGACCGTCCTCGTTCATGTCGCGCGCGGCGATCGCAAAGGCTGCCCCTTCGTTCGTCATGATCTCCTGCGCGCGCTGGATCGCCCACTGCGCGAACTCGGCGCGTGTGCTGATTTCGGTTGTTTCCACTGCCTTGCTCCTCATCTGTTTGACGCGCTTATAGCGCAAGGTGAACCCCACGGCAGTACACAAAAACATCGCGTATAAAGTGCCGTGCATCGCATATACACGTTTTTGGTTGGATTATTTACATATAATAGTACTATTGCTAGCGTCACTTCATGCCGGGCCTGCGGAGGGCGGGAACGGTTCTTTTGGGAGGAAATCATGTCTATTCTATCCAGGCTCGCGGTCGCCGCGGGCATGTGCGCCTTGTTGTCTTCAACGGCCCTGGCGGCCGATCTCACCGTCGGCTTCTCTCAGATCGGGTCGGAGTCCGGCTGGCGTGCCGCTGAGACCTCCGTCACCAAGATGGAGGCCGAAAAGCGCGGCATCGATTTGAAGTTTGCCGACGCGCAGCAGAAGCAGGAGAACCAGATCAAGGCGATCCGCGGCTTCATCGCCCAGGGCGTCGATGCCATTCTGGTTGCTCCGGTCGTCGCCACCGGCTGGGACGCCGTTCTCGGCGAAGCCAAGGACGCCAAGATCCCCGTCATCCTGCTCGACCGCGGTGTCGATGCGCCGGAAGACCTTTATCTGACTTCGGTTGCTTCGGATCAGGTCGAGGAAGGTCGGGTGGCCGGCCGCTTCCTCGTCGACACGGTCAAGGACAAGGACTGCAAGGTCGTCGAGCTGCAGGGCACCGTCGGATCGACGCCGGCAATCAACCGCAAGAAGGGCTTCGAGGAAGCCATCGCCGGCAAGTCCAACATCTCCATCGTCCGCAGCCAGACCGGCGACTTCACCCGCGCCAAGGGCAAGGAAGTCATGGAAGGCTTCATCAAGGCCGAGAACGGCGGCAAGGAGATCTGCGCGGTCTATGCCCACAATGACGACATGGCGGTCGGGGCGATCCAGGCCATCAAGGATGCCGGCCTGAAGCCCGGCTCCGATATCCTCGTCGTCTCGATCGACGCCGTTCCGGACATCTTCGCGGCCATGGCGGCCGGCGAAGCCAATGCCACGGTCGAGCTCACGCCGAACATGGCCGGTCCTGCCTTCGATGCGCTCGAAGCCTATCTGAAGGACGGCAAGGCACCGGAGAAATTCATCATCACCGAGTCCAAGCTCTATACGCCGGCCGACAATCCCCAAGGCGAGTACGAAGCCCGCAAGGGCCTCGGCTACTGACCACAGGTCGCCAGGAGGGGGCCGCTGGCGATGCCGGCGACCCCCTTGCATTGCGTGGCGGGACGGCGAAAGATCGCGATCAGCGGAGGGGAGCATATGGACAAGGAAGGCTCGAGCACGGAATTCGTGCTGGAGGCGTGTGGCGTCAGCAAGATTTTCGGGCAGAACCGCGCGCTCAACGATGTGAGTTTCGGCTTGCGGCCTGGGGAGGTGCATGCGCTGCTCGGGGAGAACGGCGCCGGCAAGTCGACGCTGATCAAGATCCTGACCGGTGCCTATCAGCCCGATGCGGGCGATGTCGTGCTGGACGGAGAGCGTGTGGAGTTTCGCGATCCGCTGGACGCCCAGTCCTATGGCATCGGTACGGTCTATCAGGAGGTCAATCTCCTGCCCAACCGCTCGGTTGCGGAAAATCTCTATCTCGGCCATCAGCCGACCCGCTTCGGCTTCGTGCGCAAGTCGCTGATCGCGCGGAATGCGCGGACGCTTCTGGCGCGCTATGGGCTCGACATCGATGTCGAGGCCGAACTTGGCAGCTATTCGGTCGCGGTCCAGCAGATCGTCGCCATCTGCCGGGCGGTTGAGCTTTCTGGCAAGGTCCTGGTGCTCGACGAGCCGACTGCGAGCCTCGACAAGCATGAGGTCGACCGGCTGTTCGAGGTCATTGCCACCTTGAAGGCCGAGGGGCTGGCGATCGTCTTCATTACCCATTTTCTCGATCAGGTCTTCGCCATCGCCGACCGCGTGACCATTCTGCGCAATGGCAAGCTGATCGGTACGAAGCCGCTCGCCGGACTGACCCGCACCGATGTCGTGCGCATGATGCTCGGCAAGGACGTGAGTTTCGTTCCCGCCATCGCCGGTATCGAGGAGCGGGAGGCCGGACCGGCCATGGTCGAATTCGACGGATGCGGCAAGATGGGCAAGGTGAGACCCTTTTCGGTGCGTATCCACAAGGGTGAGGTGGTCGGCGTGGCCGGACTGCTCGGATCGGGGCGCACCGAAATGGCGCGGGTCATGTTCGGCATCGACCAGACCGACAGTGGCGAGATCCGGATCGACGAGAAGCGCATCGATCTCAAGAGCCCGGCCCAGGCCATCGCCCATGGCTTCGGCTTCTGCCCGGAAGACCGCAAGGCCGAGGGCATTCTCGGGGATCTCTCGGTGCGCGAAAACATTATCATCGCCCTGCAGGGCAAGCTTGGCTGGTTCCGCACGCTCAATCGCGACGAACAGATGGAGATTGCCGGCCGCTTCGCCGAGGATCTCGACATCCGCGCGCACTCCTATGACATGCCGGTCAAGCTCCTCTCCGGAGGCAACCAGCAGAAGGTCATTCTCGCCCGTTGGCTGGCGACCGATCCGGCCTTCCTCATTCTCGACGAGCCGACCCGGGGCATTGATGTCGGCGCCCATGCCGAGATCGTGCGGACCATCAGCCGGCTGCGCGAGGACGGCCTGGCGTTGATGGTCATTTCGTCCGAACTCGACGAGATCGTTGCCTATTCCTCGCGCGTCGTCGTCATGCGCGACCGCGAAATGGTCGCGGAACTGCGGGGTGACCAGATCACGCCGTCGGTCATCGTCCAGGCCATTGCGGCGCAGCCCGAGGGAGAGGTGGCATGAGGGCAATCCGCCTAAGCCGGGTCATCAACCCGCAGACCATTGCGCTGCTCGGCGTGTTGTTCATCAACTGGCTGCTGTTTCCGGGCTTTTTCGACATCACCTGGCAGGACGGGCGGCTGTTCGGCAGCATGATCGACGTGTTGAACCGCGGCGTGCCGGTTGCGATCCTTGCCATCGGCATGACCGCCGTCATCGCCACCAAGGGCGTCGACCTGTCCGTCGGTGCGGTCATGGCGATCGCCGGCGCCGTCGCCGCGACCATGGTGACCGTCGGTTATCCCGGCTATGTCGCCGTCCCGACCGCACTTGCCGCTGCGCTCGTCTGCGGCCTGTGGAACGGCATCCTCGTCACCTATCTGGCGATCCAGCCGATCGTCGCCACCCTGGTGCTGATGGTCGCCGGCCGGGGCATTGCGCAGCTGATCACCGAGGGCTCCATCGTCACCTTCTCCGATCCCACCCTGATCTTCATCGGAACGGGGTCCTTTCTCGGCCTGCCCATGCCGGTGATCATCGCGGCGGTCCTTCTGGCCGCCAGTGTCATCGCCGTCCGTTCGACTGCGATCGGCCTGTTCATCGAGGCTGTGGGTGTCAATCGTGCCGCGGCCAGCCTTGCCGGCATCCACAGCCGGCTGCTTCTTGTTGCGATCTATACCTTCTCCGGTCTGTGTGCCGGGATCTCCGGCATCATCATCGCCGGCGACATTCGTGGCGCAGACGCCAACAATGCCGGGCTCTGGCTCGAGCTCGATGCGATCCTGGCCGTGGTCATCGGCGGCACATCGCTGCTCGGCGGGCGCTTCTCGATCGCCATGTCGGTCATGGGTGCGATCATCATCCAGGCGATGAACACCGGGATCCTGGTCTCCGGCTTCCCGCCCGAGTTCAATCTCGTGGTCAAGGCCGGCGTCATCATCCTCATTCTCCTGATGCAGTCGCCGCTGGCCGGCCGAATGATCGAGGCCCGGCGCAACAGCCGCCTCCTTTCCGGGAAAACTCCATGAACCGCAGTCTTAGACCTCTTGTGGCCACCGCCGTGATCTTCGCGCTCGCCTATGCGGCAAGCGTCTTGCAGTATCCTGGCATGTTTTCGACCCGCGTGCTCGGCAACTTCCTGACCGACAACGCCTTTCTCGGCATTGCCGCGGTCGGCATGACCTTCGTCATTCTGGCCGGGGGCATCGATCTCTCGGTCGGCGCCGTGATCGGTTTTACCGGCGTCATGATTGCGGTTCTCGTGTCCTGGTACGGGTTCCACCCGCTCCTTGCCTTTGCCATCGTGCTGGTCATCTCGGCGGCGTTTGGTGCGGCCATGGGCGCTGCCGTGCATTATCTCCAGGTGCCGTCCTTCATCGTGACGCTCGCGGGGATGTTCCTCGCGCGCGGCGTCGCTTCCGTCATCACGCAGGATTCGATCCCGGTCTCCCATCCTTTCTATTCCGCCGTGTCATCGACCTACTACCTGATGCCAGGCGGTGGTCGCCTCAGTCTGATCGGCGGCCTGATGATCCTCGTCTTCATCGTAGGAGCCCTGCTGGCCCATCGGACGCGCTTCGGCTCATATGTCTATGCGCTCGGCGGCAATGCGACGTCGGCGCAGCTGATGGGCGTTCCGGTGGCGCGTACCACCATTCTCATCTATACGCTCTCGGCCGTGCTGTCGGGCCTCGCGGGTATCGTCTTTTCACTGTATACGTCGGCCGGCTATCCGCTGGCGGCGGTGGGCGTCGAACTGGACGCAATCGGTGCGGTGGTCATTGGCGGCACGCTTCTGACCGGCGGCTATGGTTTCGTGTTCGGCACCTTCATCGGCGTCATGCTGCAAGGGCTGGTGCAGACCTACATCATCTTCGACGGCTCATTGTCCAGCTGGTGGACAAAGATCGTCATTGGAGCGCTGCTGTTCGTCTTCATCGTGTTGCAGCGGCTGGTGTTTTCGGCGTCTTCGGTGCGCGCAGGGGGTTTTTGGAAGTTGAAACATGAGTGAACCTGGCAGTCTGATCCGCGCGCGCTCCGGGCGGTCGGCTGCAGCCAATTTTCATTCCTTCATCATCAACGAGATCGGGGCCGGCATTGTCGCCGGCCGCTTTCCCGTGGGATCGATCCTGCCGCGCGACGCCGAATTGATGGATATGTATGGCGTGTCGCGGACCGTGCTGCGCGAGGCGTTGAAGACGCTCGAGGCGAAGGGACTGGTCGAAGCGCGCCCCAAGGTGGGGACCCGTGTGTGTCCCCGCAGCCGCTGGGCACTGTTCGACCATCAGGTACTGTTGTGGCACTTCGAGGCGGGGCTCGATCCCGTCTTCGTGCATTACCTCTTCGACATCCGCCGTCTTCTGGAACTCGAAACGGTTCGGCTCGCGGCCCGGCATCGGACCGCCGATCATATCCGCATGCTCTATTACTGGCTGCAGCAGATGAGCGTGTCGCGCGGCATGCCGGATTCCTTTGCGCTGGCGACGCTCGAACTGCACCGCGTGCTGGCCGATGCAGCGCTCAATCCGATGCTTCGCGCTTCGCTGAGCGTCACCGAGTTCACGCTGGCCGCCGCCATGCCGGCAGGCGAAAGCCGCGGCGACGACCCGTTCTACGAGGCGGCGGTCGTCAAGCGGCGCAATCTCGTGCAGGCGGTCGAGGCGGGGCAGGCAGACGAGGCGGAGCTTTGCCTGCGTGAAGCGATGGCGATTGATCTTGAGAGCGCAGAGCATCGCATGGTTCCGCGATCGGATTCAGCGCAAGCCGGCTGAGCGCGAGACAGGTCTCCATTCGCCGGCTCTTTGAGCCGGAGGGGACAAGGCGCAGTTGAAGCGCCTTATATCCGTTCAGGCGACCGCGCGTAGCGTGCCGGTCTTTTCCATCTGCAGCCTGCGGCAGCGCAGCGCCTCGTGCATCAGCACCTCCTCGGCGAAGGCGCGGGCATTTTCCCGGGCCTTTTCCAGGTTGCTGACGCGGCCGGCGGCCAGCGTATGCAGCGTGCCGCCGAAATCGAAGACGTCACGGAAGGCCGAGCGTTCGATGATCGGCGTGCCCAGAACATTGACGCCGCGTTCGGCCAGGAGCGCCTTCACCGTCTGCAGCGCGCGCGTGGTGACCATCGAGTTGACGCGGGTCAGCACTACCGAGAACGGGATATGGATATTGCCCTTGTCGGCGAGGTACTGCATGAGCTCGATCACATGGGCGCCGCCCTGGGCGTCCATGGAGCATCCCTGGATCGGGATCAGTACATGGTTGGAATAGCCGATGGCCTTGGCGAGGAGGGGGGTGCGGGCGCCCGGGAGGTCGACCAGTACGTAGTCCGCATCCCGACGGCTTTCCTGGATATGCTTCTCCAGAGATGGGAGCGTGACATAGGGCACGACCTTGATCTTCGTCCTGTCGCCGGAGTTCTCGCGCCACCGCGTGATCCAGAATTGCGGGTCGGCATCGAGAACGGTGACGCTGAAGCCCATGCGCTCCAGTTCGGTGGCCAGCAGAAGAACTGCGGTGGTCTTTCCCGCGCCGCCCTTGGTATTGGCAAAGGTGATGACCGGCATTGTCTTGAGCTCCAGGCCAGAGGGTTGCTTGGCGCCGAATAGACCGACGCTCCTGGAGATGATCTTTTCCGATTTATGGTTAACGGAGGCTGAAAGCCACGAGGCGAATTGTCGTTGCCGGCCGATCAGCGTCGACGGTCGGCAGACAGGATCTCGTGGGCGATATGATCGAGCGGGACGATCTTGTCGACGCCGCCGCGTGCCACCGCTTCCTTCGGCATGCCGTAGACGATCGATGTCGCCTCGTCCTGGGCGATGGTGTAGGCGCCGGCCTCGTGCATCTCGGCCATGCCGCGCGCCCCGTCGTCGCCCATGCCCGTCATGATGACACCCATGGCGTTGGCGCCGGCGGAGCGGGCGGCCGAACGGAAGAGCACATCGACGGAAGGCCGGTGTCGGGAAACGAGCGGTCCGGTGCGCACCGAAACATGATAACGCGCGCCCTGCCGCTCGAGCAGCATGTGACGATCGCCCGGAGCGATCAGCACGTGGCCGCGCAGCACCGGGTCGCCGTCTACAGCCTCCTTGACCTCCATCTCGCACAGCGTGTTCAGCCGCTTGGCGAAGGCTGCGGTGAATTTCTCCGGCATGTGCTGGACGATGACGATGCCGGGCGCATTGGCCGGAAGCTGTTCGAGGAAGTCGCGCAGCGCCTCGGTCCCGCCCGTTGATGCGCCGACGCAAACCACCATTTCCGTGGTCTTGGCCATGGCCTTCCCGGTCGGCGGCGGCAGAACCGCATCGGCCGTCAGCTTGGCCGCAGGGCCGCTCATCGAACCCGTTCTCCGAGGACGCCCGACAAGGCGGGCGTGGGCGGCGCTCTTCACCACCTCGCAGATCCGCATGCCGGTTTCCGCCAGATGATCGGCAGCCCCGATCTTCGGCTTGAGGATGACGTCCACAGCCCCGGCCTCCAGCGCCTGGAGCAGGGTCTCGGATCCCTGTTCCGTCAGCGACGAGCACATGACGACGGGGATCGGGCGCTGCGACATCAGCTTGCGCAAGAAGGTGATGCCATCCATGCGCGGCATCTCGACGTCGAGCGTGATGACGTCGGGGATCTCCTCCTGGATCTTGCGCGCGGCCATGAACGGATCGGACGCGGTTCCGATCACATCGATGTCGGGATCGGCCTCCAGTACCCGAGCCAGCGTCTGTCGGACGCTGGCGGAATCGTCGATGATGAGGACCCGGACTTTCTTGGCCATCTACGCTGTCATACCTTCTCGAAAACGGTGTTGGCGACCTGACGGATCGGCAGGTCGAAGCCCGTCACGGTTTCTGAATGGCCAATGAACAGATAGCCGCCCGGTATCAGGCAATCCACGAGGCGCGTGAGCACGCGGTGTT
Source organism: Rhizobium sp. (assembly GCA_036722275.1). Taxonomy (GTDB): domain Bacteria; phylum Pseudomonadota; class Alphaproteobacteria; order Rhizobiales; family Rhizobiaceae; genus Allorhizobium. Next base: position 50,007 of record DAIMJJ010000002.1, read on the forward strand.
GGGTCGGCTTGTCGAAATAGATGAGCACGTTGCGGCAGAAGACGATGTGCATCGGATCGCCGATGCCATAGTTCTGATCCATGAGGTTGAGCCGGGCAAAGCCCACCCTTGAGCGTAGATTGGGATGGATGCGCACGTCACGCCGGCTGGCGTCGATCGCCGTCATCACGTAGCGGGCGCGCATGTCCGGCGGCACCGGAGCCACCATGTCGGACGTATAGATGCCGCGCCGGGCGGTCTGAAGGACCTCGGTGCTGAGATCGGTCGCGAGGATGGTGTAGTCGAGCTTCGAACTCTCACCGAGGACATCATCGACGACCATGGCGATGGTGTAGGGCTCGGCCCCTGTCGAGCAGGCCGAACTCCAGATCCGCAGGCGACGGAGATCGCGGCTCGCCAGCTTCGGAAGGGCGTGGTCCTTCAGATAGGAGAAGTGGTTGGGTTCGCGAAAGAAGTCCGTCTTGTTGGTGGTGACGGCGTCGATCAGATAGACCTTCTCCTGTTCGAG
>DAIMJJ010000003.1:0-15268 GCA_036722275.1 Rhizobium sp.
GGCGGGGCGATGACGTTGACGCGGCTGCCGTCGGGCAGGCGCGCGTCGCAGATCGGCGAGCTCTCATCGACGCGGCGGCCGACCTGGCTGACGATGCGCTGGCAGATGGAAAGGAGTTGGGCATTGTCGCGGAAACGGATTTCCGATTCGATCGTCTTGCCGCCCACTTCGATGAAGGTCTGGCCGGCGCCGTTGACCATGATGTCGGCGATGTCGTCGCGGGCCAGCAGCGGTTCCAGCGGGCCGTAACCGAGCACGTCGTTGCAGATGTCCTCGAGCAGTTCCTCCTGCTCGGAAATCGACATCGCGAAATTCTTGATGGTAATGATGTCGTTGACGATGTCGCGGATTTCCTCGCGCGCGCTTTCGCCGTCGAGCTTGGCAAGCTGCGACAGGTCTATCGTGTCGATCAGCGCCGAGAAGACCTGGGACTTGGTGTCGTAGTAGTCCTGGGTACGCGGAGGCCGCTTGCGCCCGCCGGGTGCCGCCGGCGCCTGCATCGGCGGCGGTGCCACCTGCTGGCGCACCACGGGCTCCTCGCCGATGGGATCAAAGGATGATGGACGCTGAGATTGAACGGCAGCCGGCGGCGACGCCGGGGATACCGTGCCGGTCCCTGCCCCGCCCTTGCCAAAACCTTCGCTTCCGCGTCTGCCAAACATCACTGACTACCTGTTTCCGTCGAAGACACTATTTCCGGCCGAGCAGCCCCAGCACCTTGCCGAGCCCGCCCTTCTTCGGCTTCTTCACCGTGGCGCGACCGGTCACCAGATGGGCGATCTGCGCAAAGGTTTCCGCCATCGGCGATTTCGCGTCGATTTCGGAGATCATCCGGCCGCTGTTGGCGGCATTGCCGAACAGCGCTGCATCGAAGGGAATGATCGCGGCCGGCTCGATCTCGAGCGGCTCGAAGAAGTCCTGGGGCGCAATCTCCGGCCGCTTGGGCATGCCCACCTGGTTGAGCAGGAGATGCGGCAGCTTGTCATTCGGCCTCAGTTTCTTCAGCGCGTCGAGCATGTTCTTGGCGTTGCGCAGATTGGCGAGATCCGGCGCGCAGGTGATCACCACCTCGTCGGCTTCGGACAGCACGGCACGGGTCCAGTCCGACCAGGCATGCGGAATGTCGAGGACAGTTACCGGCGCCGAACGCTGCAGCAGTTCCATAAGCGGCTGGAAGGCACTGCGATCGAAATCATAGGCACGGTCGAGCAGGGAGGGAGCGGCCAGCAGCGACAGGTTCTGCGAGCAGGTCGTCAACAGACGATCGAGGAACACCTCGTCCAGCCGATCGGGCGAAAAGACCGCCTCGGCGATCCCCTGGGCCGGATCCTGGTCGAAATCGATGTTTGCCGTGCCGTAGGCGAGATCGAGGTCCGCCAGAATGGTTTCGGTCGAAAACAGGCTCGAAATGCCGAAGGCGCAATTGTGGGCGATGGTCGAGGAACCGACCCCGCCCTTAGAGCCGATGAAGGCGATGGTGCGGCCGAGCGGCTCAGCCTCGGGATCGACGAAGATCGCGGAGATTGCCGACATGATCTCGGCCATGCCGAGCGGTGCGACGAGATATTCGGAGACGCCGTTGCGGATCAGCTCGCGATAGAGCGCGATGTCGTTGTGACGACCGATGACAATGACGCGCGAGCTGGGGTCGCAGACCTCGGCGAGGGGCGCGAGTTCCTGCAGCAAGTTCTGGGGCGTCGCATCGGTTTCAAGGATGATCAGGTTCGGTGTCGGCGTCGAGGCGAACATGGCAGCGGCGGCGGCGATGTTGCCGCCGGTGATCCGCAGGCTGACCTTGGCCATGCGCCGGTCCTGGCCGCATTGCTCCATCACCCGCTGGACGCCCTGCGAAACGCAAAAGGCATGCACCGAGATGCGCGGCAAAGGCCGCACGTTTTCCAGATCACCCGTGCCGACCCTGCCCTCGGGTAGGATATCGTCGGCGGCCCCCGTGTCGAATTCGTAGTCGATCGCACTCATGCTTTCATCCTGCCTTCGAATGACGCCTGCCATCCTAGTTGCTCGACGTGCTCTTGCCCGAGCGGTAGAGACCGATCACCGTCGAGCGCCGGGTGGCGTCGATCGGGGCCTGGGCGCGCGGTGTCACGAGATCCATCGGGTTGGCGACCTGCGCTGCCAGGTTGGCCTGGGTGGCGCAGCCGAAATTCTGCCAATTCTTGTTGGAGAACGTGTTGTCCTGCAGGTCTTCCGGCCACTGGCCGCACGGGTTGGTGACGGCGGTAATCGCCACATAGCTCAGACGAACGGGAGCGGCATCGCCCTCAGGCCCGGCCTGATAGCTCGTTTCGATGATGCGCGGGCCAGGCACGCCCCGGCCGACCAGGACCTGCCGGATCTGCTTGCGCATGTTGGATGCGGCAGCCGCGTTCGGCGAACCGTGCGGTACGAGGATCTGCAGGGAACCGGACGAGCTCGACAGATAGTCGGAGGCGAAACCAGCCACGGAATCCGAAAGGCCGACGGTCAGCTGGCGATCGCCCGAAGCGATCGGAATGTCCAGGGTGTGTTCAACCTCGGTCAGCGTGATGGGATGACGGGTGCGGTAGTCGTCGGGAATGGATCCCGTCGTCAGGTCGTCCCGGTTCGTCCCGCATCCGGACAGTGCGATCGTCGCGCCGAGAATGGTCGCGGCGAGCGCCGTGCGGGCAAAGCGCGGAGCGGCGAAAATCGATCTCTTCACGGCCATGGTGTTACGGCTTTCGCTGTTGCCGGGGTTGGTCTGATGCGTCTTCATCCTCGCCTCCCCGCTCACTTGTAGATGAACCCGACGGCGCCGTGGTAGCGACCGGAGGCTTCAGCCTCGCGCCGGCCGTAGACCTTGTTGACCTTGTTGAGGAAGAAGGTCGCGGCATCGTTCTCGGGATTGAAATTGTCGTCGGGACGCTGCAGCTGGTTGCGCGCCACCGGGCGGACCAGATAGGGCGTCGCGATGATGACGAGTTCGGTCTCGTTGCGCTGGAAGTCCTTGCTGCGGAACAGGGTTCCAAGCACCGGCACCTTGGCGAGGCCGGGAACGCCGGACATGGCCTGGCGGATATTGTCCTGAACGAGGCCGGCGATGACGATCGAGCCGCCCGAAGGAAGTTCGACGGTGGTCGAGGCTTCGCGCTTGCGGATCGACATGTAGGTGGAACCGGGGATGCCGTTGGCCGTATTGCCCGTCACGGCCGAGCCTTCCCAGGTCGGCTCGGAGACATTGGTTTCGATCTTCAGGCTGATGCGGCCCGGGGCGAGCACGACGGGCCGGAAATTCAGTTCGATCCCGTAGTTGACGGTTTCGGTGGTCCGGGTGATCGTAGGGGCTCCGGTGTCGTCATCGTAGGCAATCTCCTGCTCGGCGGCCAGCCGGAATTCACCGCCGACGTAGAACTTCGCCTGTTCCCCGGAGATGGCGGTGAGGCTCGGTTCGGCCAGGGTGCGCATGACACCGGCCTGTTCCATGGCATTGATGTAGCTGCCGATCGTGTAGCGACCAATCGAGGCGACCGCCGTCGGCAAGGTCCCGCCGAGCGCATTGGTGACGCCCACCGCATTGCCGAGGTTCGCCGGGTTCTGGAAGGTGATGCCGCTCGAGCCGTCGGAGACGCGGCCGTTGAAGCCGAGCTGCTTGAGGACCTGGCGGCTGACTTCGGCAACGGTGACCTTGAGCGAGACCTGATCCTCTCCTTCGATGGTCAAGAGGTTGACGATCGAGGAAACCTGGCGCTCTTCCGCGAAAATGGCGACGTCGCCACCATTGTCGCCGCCGGATGCGGTCTCGTTGCGGGTCGTCGCCTCACCGCCCTTGAGAAAGGCAGAGGCGAGGCTTTCGGCCCGCGCGGCATCCTGGGGCGTGCGCACCGTGCCGGTTAGCACGATGTTGTCGGAGACGATCTCGACGGTGATGTCGGATTCGGGGATGAACCGGCGCAGATTGTTTTCAAGCCCCGCGATGTCACGCTCGATCTCGATGTCGAGGCTGACGATCTCTTCGCCGTTCTCGCCAAAGATGAAAATGTTGGTCTGGCCGACGGCCTTGCCGAAGAGGTAGATGCGGCGCGAGGTGCGGGTGACCGCATCGGCCATTTCCGGATCGGCGACAAGAATGTCATGCGCATCCTGCGGCAGATCGACGACGAGCGCCTTGTTGAGGCCGAGCTTGACCGTGCGGCGAGCGCCCGGTCCGGCCTCGGCGATGCGCAGCACGCTCTGGCTTGCGGCCGCTTCAGCGTCCGGAACGGCCAGGAAATGCGGCACATAGCCGCTCGGCATACCGGAGCAGGCAAGGCCCAGGGCCAGGGTGGCGGCGATCGACGAGCGGAATTTCTGTTTCAAGCTGTTCATGACATCCCCGCTCATTGCGACTTGGCATCAGAGGCCTTGACCACCGAACCCGACTTGATGACCTGAATGGTTGGCGAACCCGAGCCGCCGCTCAGCAGATAATCGGCGGCGGACGTGTCTTCCTCCTGCGCATCGGCAACCGAGCGAAGGGCAAGCGACAGGCGCTCGGCCATCTGCTGGGCGACCGTGATGACCTTGGCCTGGTCCGGCGTCAGCTCAAGCGTCGCCGTCGTGCCGACGACGGCCTTTTCGCCGTCCGGCTTCTCCTGGATCTGCTGGTCGATCGCGAGCACACGCACGTTCGAAAGAACGGTCTCGGTCAGATAGGTCTCCTGATCACCGCGGCGCACCATGATCACGTCGACACGGTCGTTCGGCAGGATGAAGCCGCCGGCGCCGGTGACGACGGAAATCTCAGTCGCGACCGCGCGCTTGCCCGATGGCAGAAGCGAGGACATGACCCGGCTGGAAGAATCGGCAATCTTTTCGCGTCGCACCGGCTCGCCCTCGAACATCGGCAGGCGAACCACGGCTCCGTTCAGTTCGGACATGGCTTGCGGGCGGACAGTTTCGGTGATGAAGCCTTCGACGACATTGGACTCCGGCCAGGCCATCCAGCGCATCGACTTGTCATTCAGTCGCGATCCAACCGGCAGGTTGGCCGCGGACACCAGAACCTTGACCGTCGGTTCCTTCTTGATCACCGACTCGGCCTGCTGCATCACGATCGATTTCGAGCCGCTGAGCCGCATGGCCAGCAGCCCGGCCATGCCGGCGGCGACGATAGCCACTGCGAGAATGATGATACGCGCGGGTTTCATGATCGTTCCTTGAGGGACACAAAGGTCTATGCCTCGCAGAATGGTCAGGAATTGGTATAATTATGGTTAATAAGCCGCTTACGATCTTGGTTAACGATCGCTTTCTTTTGTGGCGAGCGCTCGCCTCACCGGATGGACTCCAACGCAGCCGAAACCAGCGGTGACTGGGGATAAGTCATCAGCCCCGCCAGGCCGATGGCGATGGCGTAGGGCACCTTCTTCGCGCCAATCAGCGAATGGGGCAGCGGAAGCCCCATGGCGAGCACGCTGTTCGAGCGGGCACGCAGGATGAGCAGAAGAATGGTCAGAATGCCCCCGAGATAGGCGACGTGGACCAGGAAAGACAGGAGCGACGGGCTGAACCCATACCAGACAGCGGCAGCCGTCAGCAGCTTGGCATCGCCACCACCCATGACGTTGAAGGCGAAGAGTGTGAAGCCGACCGAAAAGACGATCAAGCCGGCCAGCAGATGCAGACCAAAGCCGGTGAAGGTGAAGCCGACAAACGGCGCCACGACGAAGAATGCGCCAAGCAGGATGACTGGGATGCGGTTGGGGATCGTCATCTCGAGAAAATCCGTCAGCGCCGCAAGAACGAGGCACATCGGAAAAATGACGAATATCGCGGCTTCAACCATGACAATATTCCACACCAAGAGGGATTAATTTTCCGCAAATCCGCGAACCGCCGACGCAAGAAAGCCGGCGCTCCTGCCATAAAAAAATGCCGCCCCGAAAGGCGGCATCTTTGCAAGCCGAAGTTCGGCGAGCACTTATTGCGGCTGGTTGGCGTCGAGTTCGCCAGCGATGTTGCTGAAGGTGGTGTCCAGCGATTCGCCGAGCGTCTGGGCGCCGGCGATGAGGGCGACGGAGATCAGGGCTGCGATCAGGCCGTATTCGATCGCGGTTGCGCCGGATTCATCCTTGAAGAAACGTGCAAAAATCTTGGTCATGTTACTCTCCTACTCCACGAAAGTTGTTCAGCACTCCCGGCAACTGTTCGCCGTTGCTCGGATGACTGCAAACTACACAGCGCCCATTGCTATCGACTTAACAAATACGGTTAGCGAGTTCTGAAGAGGCAAATGCACGAGGCGTGGTAAATGAGTGTGTAACGGGATCCGCCGCATTTGAAGCAATCGCCACCAGACACGAAAAAACTGGATAATAGCATCGAAATATCAATATTTTGGCGATGATTCCTCAAATTCGCCGCCCGGGGATGAGCCCGCTGGAGAGCCGTCCAGAACGACTGGCCAAGGCTTCCGGAGATGTTAACGGCGATACTTGTGCCCCAGATTGGTACGGCCTGGCAGCGCAGGATCACAGCAAGCCGGAAAACGACCCTTGCTCTCAGCGAAAGATGCGTGCCGCCGCCTCTCGCACCGGTCTGGCCTGAAAACGCCGTTTACCGGACTTTCCTTAGCCCTTGAGCCACCGACTTAACGGTTCGTTCACCATTCCCGCCCATGCTCTGAACCCAGTCATTCCAACTGGCGGTTCCAAAGGCTGGCACGTATGTTGTCTCGCAGCGCTCTTATCTCGCTTGCCGGCGCCCTCGCGCTGAGCAGTCTTCTTGCCGCCGGTCCCGGCCGCGCCGATGACGACGGCGTGCTGCGCGTCTATATGAACAGCGCCCGCGTGCTGAAGCTCGATCGCCCGGTCAGCAAGGTCATTGTCGGCAATTCCGACGTGGCGGATGCAACGGTGGCAGACGCCAAGACGATCGTATTGACCGGAAGGGCTTTTGGCACCACCAATCTCGTTCTGCTCGATGCAGACGGTAATGCGATTGTCGACGAGCGCATCCTGGTGTCAATCGATGAGGGCAATACGGTGCGGGTCTTCAAGGCGACCTCGCGCACCGTTCTGTCTTGCACGCCCAACTGCGAGGAACACGCCGCAACCGGCAGCGCCACCAGCTCAAACTGAACCGATAGAACGCCGGACCCGCCTCAGGACGCCTTGAGACCAGTCGCAAAGCTCGAATTCTAAAGAAACCGGAAACGGAAAATCAATACTTGGCTCCTAACGTCTGATCCAGTTCCGAAGTTCGGATTCGAGCGATGAGCGCAGACGTGAAGCACCATGACGGGCAAACGACAACCGGCCGGCGGAAACGACGCGCCTGGAAGCGACTGCTGCGCTCGCGCGACGGCGCGGCGGCCATCGAGTTCGCCATCCTGTCGATCCCCTACTTCATCATCATCTTTGCGATCATCGAGACCTTTGCCGCCTATACGGCCGAGCAACTGGTAACGAATGCTGTCAATACGATGGCGCGCGAACTGCGCACCGGCAACATTACTTTCAACCGCGGCGGTTCGACAGACATGACTGAGGCCCAGTTCCGCGAGGCCTTCTGCGACGAGATTTCGATCATGATCTCCTGCTCGGCGGCGGAAGTGGAGACGCCGGCGAAGCTCTATCTCGATGTCGAGACCTTGCCCAGCTTTGAAGCGATCGCCGACAAGGCGAGCATTCCGCGCGTCGGTGGGGACTTTTCGGATCTCGACACATCGGCCTTCCAGTTCGCCCCCGGCGGACCGAACACGATCAACCTTTTGCGCGCCTATTACCGCTGGAACGTGACCTTCGACCTCTTGCGTTCGCTCACGCATATCCGGCCGGACAGCGACACGCAGCAAATCCTGATCATCGCAACGACCGCCTTCCGCAGCGAGGACTATCCGTGACGAAAAGGAGGCTTCTCGCACCAAAGGAATTGCCGCTTCACGGGGGCGGGCCGCATCCGCAGCCCAAGCGGGCTACTCTTCTTGGCCGTTTCCTCGCCGATCGGGAAGGGCTAGGCGCAGTTGAATTCGCGCTGCTCGCACCGATGCTGATCGTCGCCTATCTTGGCATGTACGAATTGATGACCGGACTTAGCGTGTCGAAAAAGGTGACAATGGCAGCCAGTACCGTCGCCGACCTCGTCAGCCGCAACGACAAGGTGTCCAAGGCCGATCTCGACGACATGGTCGATGTCACCAATGCCGTCTTTGCCCCCTACGCCGTCAACGAACTGTCGCTCACGATCACCGGTATCGACATTGATGACAACAATCGGGCCACGGTCGCCTGGTCCTGGTCCAACGCGGGGGATGCTCCCTATGCGGTTGGATCGAGCGTTGACGTTCCGGCAGACATGCTGTCCGAAGGCACATTCCTCGTCCATTCCGAACTCAGCGTCGACCACGAACTGCTGATGTATCTGCCGGCGGTCTCCGGTTCGGAGATCAAGGACATCACCATCAGTCGCGAATTCTATTTCCGTCAGCGTATCAATTCCGACATCAGCTGCACCGACTGCTGAACGCCATGGACCTCAGGCATCGATGACTTCGGCGAGCCGGATCGGCCAGGCGCGGTTTGCCAAGCCCGCCGCTTGGCGCTAAACATGCCGCTTCGACCGCCCGGACGACACGTGGCCATGACGGCCGTGTCCCGTGGCGCAGGTGAACCATGGCACGCGCATTTCTCTTCGTTCTTGATTCCTTCGGCATCGGCGGTGCACCGGACGCCCCGGTCTATGGCGACGACGGTTCCAACACTCTGGGCCATATCGCGGAATTCTGCGCCGCGGGCGCCGGCGATCGCAAGGGTCTTCGCGAAGGACCTCTGACGCTTCCCAACATGTCGGCGCTGGGGCTTGTAACGATCGCCAAGCTGGCAAGCGGGCGCGCGCCGGCCGGCATGCCGGAGCCGGAGCGGGTGTTCGGCCTCCACGGCGCGGCCAACGAAGTCTCGCACGGCAAGGATACGCCGTCGGGCCACTGGGAGATTGCGGGTACGCCCGTCATGTTCGACTGGGGCTACTTTCCGGCGGAGGGAGACGCCTTTTCACCCGAACTCGTCGAGGCCATCTGCCGCGAGGCGGAGCTTCCCGGCATCCTCGGCAACTGCCACGCCTCGGGAACGGAGATCATCGCCCGGCTGGGCGAGGAGCATATCCGCACCGGCAAACCGATCTGCTACACTTCCTCGGACTCGGTCTTCCAGATTGCAGCCCACGAGACGCATTTCGGGCTCGAACGCTTGTTGTCGCTCTGCCAGATCGTGCGGCGGCTGATCGATCCGCTCAATATCGGCCGGGTGATCGCCCGACCCTTCATCGGCGAGACGGCCTCCACTTTCCAGCGCACCGGCAACCGGCGCGACTATTCCGTCGTGCCGCCGGAACCGACGCTGCTCGACCGGCTGGTGGAGGCCGGCCGCACGGTGCATGGCGTCGGCAAGATCGGCGACATCTTTGCCCACAAAGGCGTGTCGCGCGTTCTCAAGGCCAACGGCAACATGGCGCTGATGGACGCGACGCTTCAGGCCATGGACGAGGCGGCGGATGGCGATCTCGTCTTCAGCAATTTCGTCGATTTCGACATGCTCTACGGCCACCGCCGCGACGTGCCGGGCTATGCCGCGGCACTGGAAGCCTTCGACCGGCGCCTGCCGGAGGTGCACCGCAAGCTGAAGCCCGGCGATATGGTGCTGATGACGGCCGACCACGGCTGCGATCCGACTTGGCGCGGTACCGACCACACGCGCGAGCGCGTGCCGATCATGGCCTTCGGACCGGGCATCAAGTCGCGCATGGTCGGCATCCGCAATACCTATGCCGATATCGGCGAAACCATCGCGGCCCATCTCGGCATCCCGGCCGGGCCGCACGGACGGAGTTTCCTTTGACTGCACATCTGAAGAAGGCGGAGCTGCATTGCCATGTGGAGGGCGCGGCACCGCCGGCGCTAACGCTTGCACAGGCCGCGAAATACGGGCTGCCGACGGAGAGCTTCGTCAAGGACGGCGCCTATGTCTGGCATGACTTCACCAGTTTCATCGCCTGCTATGATTTCGTCGCCTCGGTGTTTCGCACCGAGGAAGACTATGCAGCACTGGCCGAAGCCTATCTGATTGAACTGGCACAGGAAAATACGATCTATAGCGAGCTGTTTGTTTCTCCTGACCACGGCGAGGCCGTGGGCTTGTCGCCCGACGCCTATATTGGCGGGCTCGCGGCCGGCATTCTGGCGGCCCGGGAGAAGACGGGTATCGAATGCCGCATGGTCATCATCGGCGAACGGCATCTGGGACCGGAGAACGTGCTGGCCCGCGCCAAATGGGCGGCGAAATTCGATCACCCGCTGGTCACCGGCTTCAACATGGCCGGCGAGGAGCGCATGAACCGCGTGGCGGACTATGCGCCGGCCTTCGACATCGTGCGTGAGGCGGGCCTCGGCATCACTATCCATGCCGGCGAGCTGTGCGGCGCGTTTTCCGTGGCCGATGCGCTGGATCTGGTGAAGCCCAGCCGGATCGGCCATGGCGTGCGCGCGATCGAGGACGCCGATCTGGTCAAGCGGCTTGCCGATCTCGGCACGGTGCTCGAGGTCTGCCCCGGCTCCAACATCGCGCTCAAGGTGTTCCCCGACTATGCCAGCCACCCGCTGCGCCGCTTCACCGACGCCGGCGTGCGCGTCACGCTCAACTCGGACGACCCGCCATTCTTCCACACGACCCTGGCGCAGGAATACGAGACGGCATCCAAGATCATGGGTTTCTCCGACGCCGAGATCGACGCGATGACGAAAACGGCTATCGAGGCGGCGTTCATCGACGATGCGACGCGTCAGGCGCTGCTTTCCCGCCTTTAGCCGCGTCGCATTGGGGATGACCGGCCAAATTTCACCGGCACCCTTGCAGGCGGCCGAGGGAATGTGGAAAACATTGACTGTCACATAAGAAAAACAGAAGGGCCCGACCATGGACGGCGTCACAGTCATCAATCATCCGCTGGTTCAGCACAAACTGACCATCATGCGCCGCAAGGAGACCTCGACTTCGAGTTTCCGGCGACTTCTGCGGGAAATCTCCACCCTGCTCTGCTACGAGGTCACGCGCGACCTCGAACTGACCATGGAAACGATCGAGACGCCGCTGACGACGATGCAATCGCCGGTTCTCGAAGGCAAGAAGCTGGTCTTCGCCTCGATCCTGCGCGCGGGCAACGGCCTTCTCGAAGGCATGCTGGAGCTGGTGCCGGCTGCACGCGTCTCGCATATCGGCGTATACCGAGACCACGAGACGCTGAAGCCGGTGGAATACTATTTCAAGGCGCCCGATGCGCTGGACGAGCGCCTGATCATCGTCGTCGACCCGATGCTGGCCACCGGCAATTCGTCGATCGCTGCCGTCGACAAGCTCAAGGAACGCGGCGCAAAGAACATCCGCTTCCTGTGCCTGCTCGCCGCCCCCGAGGGCATCAAGAACTTCCGCGAGGCACATCCGGACGTGCCGGTCTTCACCGCCGCAATCGATAGTCACCTGAACGAAAAGGGCTATATCATGCCCGGCCTCGGCGATGCCGGCGACCGCATGTACGGCACGAAGTAAATCCTTAACCAGGATATCGAGATCACGGCCCGGAACGCCCGTTCCGGGCCGTTTTCGTTTGCATCTTAGCCGCTTCTCAACCGGCATGATCTATGGCCTTCAGAACAGCCGGATGGGGAGACATGCCATGCTGATGCGTGTGATCGGACTTGCCGTCGTAGCCACCGTGGCGGCGACCCAGGTGCCTGTGCTGTTCGATGCCTTCAAGGACCCCACATCTGCGGGTGGCGGCAACGGAACTGCGCCGGAGGCCATGCCCGTCGCCCTGTCGACTCCGGGTGCGACCGTGCTCGAGGCGGATGCCACGGGACATTATCGCGGCAAGTTCAAGCTCAATGGCAAGGAGACGGAAGCACTGGTCGACACCGGGGCTTCGCTGGTGGCGATCAACGAGACGACCGCGCGGCGCATCGGCGTGAGCATCGCCTCGCTCGACTTCAAGTATCCGATCAATACGGCCAACGGCGAAACGCGGGCGGCGCATGTGCGCCTGCAGCGCGTCGAGGTCGGCCAGGTGCGGGTCGACGACGTCGATGCCTTCGTGCTGCGCGACAAGGCGCTGTCCGGCACGCTGATCGGCATGAGCTTCCTCAAGCAGCTCAGCGCCTATTCGGCCGAAGGCAATCGCCTCCGGCTTGAACGCTAAGGCCTCGTCCTTCAGGCGATCCGTTGACCGATGGCCGGGCGCAGGGCCGGCTGATCCGCATCAATGCCGAAGCTTGCGGTCACCATCTGGGCCGCCCGTTCGCCGCTGTCGCGGTCATTGGCATGGACGGTGGCGATGACATCGCCCTTGGCGATCGCCGAGCCGAGCGGAAGCAGACCGGTGAGGCCGACACGGTGGTCGATGGCATCGGTCGGGCGCTGGCGCCCGCCGCCGAGCGCCACCACGCAGAGACCGAGGCCCCGCGTGTCGGCAGAGGCGAGATAGCCATCGGCGGCCGCCAGAACGGGGATCTCGATGGCCGCCTTCGGCAGATAACGGTCGGCGCGGTCCATGAAGTCTACCGGGCCGCCGAGCGCGTGTACCATACGACCGAAATAGTCCGCCGCCTTGCCGGACGACAGCGCGTCACGGCACCGGGAAAATGCCGTCTCGAGATCCGCGGCGACGCCGGCATTGAGCAGCATTTCCGCGCCGAGCGCGAGGGTCACCTCTTCGAGCCGCGTGCCCGACTTCTTGCCCGCGAGGAAATCGACCGCATTCTGCACTTCGACGGCATTGCCGGCGGCATCGGCGAGCGGCTCGTTCATGTCGGTCAGAAGTGCGGTGGTGCGCACCCCTGCCCCATTGGCGACGGTCACCAGGGAGCGGGCAAGCGCTTCGGCATCCTCGGCCTTTGCCATGAAGGCGCCGTTGCCGACCTTCACGTCGAGCACGAGGCTTTCAAGCCCGGCGGCAAGCTTCTTCGACAGGATCGAGGCGGTGATCAGCGGAATGGATTCGACCGTCGCGGTGACGTCGCGGATCGCGTAGAGCCGCTTGTCGGCCGGTGCCAGATCACCGGTCTGGCCGATGATGGCGCAGCCGACCTCGTCAACCACCCGGCGGAAGGTCGCGGCATCGGGCATGACGTCATAGCCCGGAATGGACTGGAGCTTGTCGAGCGTGCCGCCGGTGTGGCCGAGGCCACGGCCGGAGATCATCGGCACGGCAAGCCCGCAGGCCGCAACGATCGGCGCCAGCATCAGCGAAACATTGTCGCCCACACCGCCGGTCGAATGTTTGTCGGCGATCGGCTTGCCAACACCCGCCCAGGACAGGACCTCGCCGGAATCGCGCATGGCAAGCGTCAGCGCCACGATCTCCTCCGGCGTCATGCCCTGGAAAAAGACCGCCATGGCAAAGGCTGCGACCTGGCCCTCGGAAATGGTCTCCTGGCTCAGGCCTTCGACAAAGGCTGCAATCTCGGCTGCGGTCAGCACGCCGCCGTCGCGCTTGCGACGGATGATTTCCTGAGGAAGCATCGTCAGTACCCCGTGTTGTCAGCTGTCGATCGCCCGCCCGAGAGCACGGCGAGAATATCGTCGAGCAGGCCGGAAGCCCCGAAGCGGAAGGTGGACGGCATGACCCAGTCTTCACCCATGATGGTGTCGGCCAGACTCAGATAGAGCCCGGCATCGGCGACGCTTGAAATACCGCCGGCCGGCTTGAAGCCAACCTTCTTGCGGCTGTCGCGGATCGCCTGAAGCATGATGTCGGCTGCCTCAAGCGTCGCGTTGACCGCGACCTTGCCGGTCGAGGTCTTGATGAAGTCGGCGCCGGCGGCAATCGCCAGCTCGGAGGCACGGCGAATGAGGCCCGTATCCTTGATCTCTCCGGTCTCGAGAATGGTCTTCAGCCGAACGGGTGCGTGACAGGCCGCGCGAACAGCCTCGACCATGGCGGTGACTGCCGCCTCGTCGCCGGCGACAAACGCCCGGTAGGGAATGACGAGGTCGATCTCGTCGGCCCCATCGGCGATCGCCTCGCGGGTTTCGGCCAGCACGTCCTCGAGCTTCAGCGCGCCCGAGGGAAAGTTGACCACGGTGGCGATGCGAACCGGGCTTTCCGGCCCGAGCAGCGAGCGGGCGCGGGTGATAAAACGCGGCCAGATGCAGATGGCGGCCGTATGACCATAGGGCGTGACCGCCTTGGCGCAGAGCGCATCGATCTGCTGCGGCGTGCAATCGTCCTTCAGATTGGTCAGGTCCACCAGGGCCAGTGCCCGGGCGGCGATGGCTCGTAGCTCGTGATTATCCAAGGTGCGTCCCTCCACCGGCGATCATTTTCTTGAGGATGGCGGAAAGGCGTTTGCCGCCGATCGGTGCCATGTCCTTGGTCTCGGCATGACTGAGTTCCGCCCCGGTCATGCCGGCGCCGAAATTGGTGATGACCGAAGCGGCCGCGACGCGCAGCCCGAAGAAGCGAGCCAGGATGACTTCCGGCACGGTCGACATGCCGACGGCATCGGCCCCGAGAATGCGCGCCATGCGGATTTCGGCCGGCGTTTCGAAACTGGGGCCAGAGAACCACATGTAGACGCCGGTGGGAAGCGTTATCCCCTCCTCCACGGCCGCGCGCTGCATGGCGTCGGCGAGATCGGCGTCATAGGCCGACGTCATGCCGACGAAGCGGTTGTCGCTTTCCTCACCGATCAGCGGATTGATGCCGGAGAAATTGATGTGGTCACTGATCTGCATGACCGAGCCCGGGGGCAGGTCCTCGCGAAGCGAGCCGGCGGAGTTGGTGAGGATTAGCGACTGGACGCCCAGTCCGCGCAGGACCTCGATCGGGACGCGCATGGCATTGGCATCGCCGTGCTCGTAGTAATGGATGCGGCCGGCCAGCATGATCACCGGCTCGCGGCCGAGATAGCCGGCAACCAATTCCCCGGCATGGCCCGATACGCCACTGACCGGAAAGCCCGGCAGGTCGTGATAGGAGACCCGGATCGGATCACGAACCTCTTCGACGAGGCCACCCAGACCGGAGCCGAGCACGATGCCATAGCGAGGCAGCAGTCCGTCCAGCCGGTCGACCAGGAAGTTGATGGCGTCCCTCATCCGAGGATGTCCGTCTTGAACGAGAAGGGCAGAAGCTCGTCCATGGTCATCGTCTTCTTCACGCCGACCTCATCGCAGAGGTAGATCTTCGTGCCTGCCTCGGCAAATTCGGCGATCTTCTGGCGGCAACCGCCGCAGGGCGGGCAGAGCGCCATCTTCTCGGCGAT
>DAIMJJ010000003.1:15368-48398 GCA_036722275.1 Rhizobium sp.
ATGCAGGTGAGGATATAGGGCAGCGCCTGGAAGATCTGCACCGGCACCTCGCCGATCAGCGGCACCGACTTGCCCTGCATGAAGTTGGCGAGCGCATCGAGGAAGCCGAACAGCAGGCAGGCGAGCAGAACCGGCACCGGCTTCCACTTGGCGAAGATCAGCGCGGCGAGCGCGATGTAACCCTTGCCGGCCGACATGTTGTTGATGAAGGCCGCCGACTGGGCGATTGCCAGATAGGTGCCGGAGAAGCCGCAGAGGAAGCCGGCGACCAGGACGGCCCGATAGCGAAGCCACACCACCGAGATGCCGGCAGTATCGACCGCACCCGGGTTTTCGCCGACGGCGCGCAGGCGAAGGCCGAAGCGCGTGCGGTAGAGCACCCACCAGGAGATCGGAACCGCAAGGAAGGCCAGATAGGTCAGGATGTTGTTGCCGGAGATGACGTTGGCGTAGATCGGCCCGATGACGGGCACGTCGCGCATCATGTCGGCCCCAGGCAGGGTGATCGGCGAGAAGCGCGCATCGCCCGAAAGCTGCGGCGTGCGGCCGCCCTGGCGGAACCAGGCCTGTCCGAGAACCGCCGTGAGGCCGGCGGCGACGAAGTTGATCGCGACGCCCGAGACGATCTGGTTGCCGCGGTTGGTGATGGAGGCGAAGCCGTGCACCAGCGAGAAGGCCAGCGAAACGCCGATGCCGGAGGCCAGGCCGATCCAGGCGGAACCGGTCAGGTAAGCAGCCGTTGCGGCCGCAAAGGCGGCGGCCAACATCTTGCCCTCAAGCCCGATGTCGAAAACACCGGCGCGTTCGGAAAAAAGCCCGGCAAGGGCCGTGAAGATCAGCGGGATCGACAGACGGATGGTGGATCCGAGAATGCTGACGACAATGTCCAGAAAATCCATGGCGTGATCCTCAAGCTTTCACGAATTGCTGATAGACCCTGACGATCGCCGGGCGGAACATGTATTCGAGCGCACCGGCAAACAGGATCACCAGACCCTGGATGACGACGATCATGTCGCGGGTGATGTTCGGCATGTCGAAGGACAGTTCTGCGCCGCCCTGATAGAGCACGCCGAACAGGATCGAGGCGAGCACGATGCCGATCGGGTGATTGCGCCCCATCAGCGACACGGCAATGCCGACGAAGCCGGCACCGCCAACGAACTCGACCTGCAGGCGGGCAGAGGCGCCCATCACCGGATTGAGCGCCATCATGCCGGCGAGACCGCCGGAGATCAGCATGGTGACGATGACGATCTTCACATAGGGAATGCCGGCATAGGCGGCGGCCGAACGGGAAATGCCCATGGTGCGCATTTCATAGCCGAGCTTGGTGCGCCAGATCAGCACCCAGACGAGAACGCACATGACGAGCGCGATCAGGAAGGACACATTGAAAGGCGCTGGCCCGAGCTTCATGCCGAACATCGCCATCAGCCAGTCGAGCTTCGGCAATTGACCGCCAGGCAGGAAGGTCCGGGTCTCGGGCGCCATCTTGCCGGGCACGATCAACACGTTCACCAGCAGATAGACCATCAAGGCTGCACCGATGAAGTTGAACATGATCGTCGTGATGACGATGTGGCTGCCACGCTTGGCCTGCAGCCATGCGGGAATGAAGGCCCAGGCGGCACCGAACAGCGCCGCGCCGATGACGGCGAAGGGCATGGTCACATACCACGGTACATAATGGTCGAGCGCCAGCGCCACCAGCGCCGCCCCGAGGCCACCGACATAGGCCTGGCCTTCCGAGCCGATGTTGAACAGGCCGGCATGATAGGCAACGGCGACCGACAGGCCGGCGAAGATGAAGTTGGTGGCATAATAGAGCGTGAAGCCGATGCCCTCGCCGCGCCCGAGCGCGCCCTGGAGCATCAGCTTCAGCGCCTCATAGGGGCTCTCACCGATCACCCAGACGACGAGGCCCGAGACGAGGAAGGCGAGCATGAGGTTGATCAACGGCAGCAGCGCATAGTTGATCCAATTGGGCAGCGGTACGGAAGCGGTGCTCATCAAAACCTCATGCGGCAATGCCGGCCATCATCAGGCCGAGCGTCTGTTCGCCCGTATCCGGGCTCTTCTCGCCGACGACCTTGCCGGCGAACATCACCAGCACGCGGTCCGACAGCGAGCGGATCTCGTCCAGCTCGACCGAGACCAGAAGAACGGCCTTGCCGGCGTCGCGCGTCTCGACGATCCGGCGATGGATGAATTCGATGGCGCCGATATCGACGCCGCGGGTCGGCTGGCCGACGACGAGCAGTTTCGGGTCGCGCTCGATCTCGCGGGCGACCACGATCTTCTGCTGATTGCCGCCGGAGAAATTGGCGGTCTTCAGCCGCGGATTCGGCGGGCGGATATCGTATTTCTCGATCTCGTCGACGGCAGCCTTGCGCACCGCTTCGGGCACAAGGAAGGCGCCCTTGCCGTAGCGATCGTCGCGATGATAGCCGAGGATTGCGTTCTCTGCCTCCTCGAAGGCCAGCACCAGCCCCATGTGGTGGCGGTCTTCCGGAATGTGGGCGAGCCCCATCTGCCTCAGCCGCGCCGGGTCGAAACCCGCGACCGGTTCGCCACAGAACAGGATCTCTCCCGAGGTCGGCTTGCGGATCCCGGTGATCGCCTCCAGAAGCTCGCTCTGGCCATTGCCGGCCACACCGGCAATGCCGACGATCTCGCCCGCGCGCACATCAAAGGAAACATTGTCGACCATCACGACGCCGCGATGATCCTTGACCGTCAGGTTGCGTACCGAAAGGAAGACCTCGCCCGGCTTGGCGTCGCCCTTTTCCACATGCAGGAGCACGCGGCGGCCAACCATGAGTTCGGCCAGTTCCTCGACGGTCGTCTCGGCGGTCTTGCGGGTCGCGACGATCTCGCCGCGGCGCATGACCGAGACCGTATCGGTAATGGCCATGATCTCGCGCAGCTTGTGGGTGATCAGAATGACCGTCTTTCCCTGGTCGCGCAGCACTCGCAGGATCTTGAACAGATGATCGGCCTCGGCCGGCGTCAGCACGCCCGTCGGCTCATCGAGGATCAGGATCTCGGCGCCGCGATACATGGCTTTGAGAATCTCGACGCGCTGCTGCAGGCCGACCGGAAGCTCCTCGACCACCGCGTCGGGATCGACCTCGAGCTCGTAGTCGTCTTCCAGCTTCTTCAGCGCGTCGCGCGCCGCATCCGTGCCCTTGCCGAGCAGGGGGCCGCCCTCGGCGCCGAGCATCAGGTTTTCGAGCACGGTAAAATTTTCGACCAGCATGAAGTGCTGGTGGACCATGCCGATACCGGCAGCAATGGCCGACTGGCTATCGCGGATATTCACGGGTTTTCCGTCGATACGGATCTCGCCGCTGTCAGCGTGATAGAAGCCGTAGAGGATCGACATCAGCGTCGACTTCCCGGCGCCGTTTTCCCCGATAATGCCGTGGATGGAGCCCTTGGCGACGGTCAGGTTGATGTTTTTATTGGCGTGCACGGCACCGAACTTCTTGTCGATGCCGATCAGTTCGATCGCCGGCGCTTGGCTCTGGTCGTTCATTCCGATCCCCCAGACATAAAAAGGGCGCAAGGCGGATGGATCACCGCCTTGCGCCCGTATTGGCTCACTTCGGGCAGGAATTGTCCGACATGTAATCGTGGACCTTGATCGTACCGGCAATGATGTCGGCCTTGGCCTTTTCGACCGCCGCCTTCATCTCTTCGGTGATGAGCTTGGCATTGTTGTCGTCCAGCGCATAGGCGACGCCGTCTTCCTTGACGCCGAGCGCCTGGGTGCCGGCGGTGAACTTGTCGTTCTTGGCATCGGCATAGGCGTTGTAGACGGCGAGGTCGACGCGCTTGACCATGGAGGTCAGAACCGAGCCCGGATGCAGGTGGTTCTGGTTGGAATCGACGCCGATCGACAGCTTGCCGTTGTCGGCGGCCGTCTGAAGAACGCCGAGACCGGTCGCGCCGGCTGCCGCGTAGATGACGTCCGCACCCTGGTCGATCTGGTTCTTGGTGAGCTCACCGCCGCGAACCGGGTCGTTCCAGGCAGCACCGGTCGTGCCGGTCATGTTCTGGAACACCTCGATGTCAGCCTTGGCCGCACGGGCACCCTGCTCGTAGCCGCATTCGAACTTACGGATCAGCGGAATATCCATACCGCCGACGAAGCCGACCTTGCCGGTCTTCGACGCCATGCCGGCGAGAACGCCGACGAGGTAGGAACCTTCCTCTTCCTTGTAGACGACCGAGCGTACGTTCGGCAGATCGACGGTGGCGTCGACGATGACGAACTTGGTGTCGGGGAATTCGGCGGCGACCTTTTCGATCGCCGAGGTCCAGGCGAAGGACACGGCGACGACAGGGTTATAGCCCTTGGAGGCGAAGTTGCGGATTGCCTGCTCGCCCTGGGTATCACCGGTCGGCTCGAAATCGCGGTAGTCGATGCCGGTTTCGGCCTTGAACTTTTCCGCTCCGGCATAGGCTGCTTCGTTGAACGACTTGTCGAACTTGCCGCCCGTGCCATAAACGAGCGCCGGCTTGACGTCGGCGGCGAGCGCCGTTGCCGACATGGCGGCCAAGGCAAAGAGACTCAAAAGGGTTTTCTTCATTTTGCAGCCCTGTTGTTGCTATTGATCTTATTGGGTCCTCCCGCAAGCGCTTTGACGCGCATGTCTGCGGAACCACCGACCCCTTTCCGGGAGGCCAGTCTGGACTTATCCTTGCATGGCTTCCGGAAAATTTCACTCGATTTTTTTCAACTGGTAAAGAATAGTCGAAGTGACGAATGTGATCGCGCCTGCGCCCGAAAACCAAGGCAGATCAAGGGGCTCGCTGCATCCGTGGCCA
Source organism: Rhizobium sp. (assembly GCA_036722275.1). Classification (GTDB taxonomy): domain Bacteria; phylum Pseudomonadota; class Alphaproteobacteria; order Rhizobiales; family Rhizobiaceae; genus Allorhizobium. The sequence goes on from DAIMJJ010000003.1 coordinate 20,205, forward strand.
CCGGCCGCCTCACCGGGCGACCGGCAGCGGGCAGGCGACGCCCAGTCCGCGCAGCGTGCAGGAGGCGCCGGGATTTTTCGCCAGATATTGCTGGTGGTAGGCCTCGGCATAATAGAAGGGGCCGGCCTCGGCAATCTGCGTCGTCACCGTCTGCTTGCGGCCTGCGGCGATCAGCGCCTCCTGGAAGGCGTCGCGCACCTTCAGCGCCGCATCGACATCGTCGACGGTCTCGGCATAGATCGCCGAACGATAGGTGGTGCCGATATCGTTGCTCTGGCGCATGCCCTGGGTCGGATCATGGTTTTCGAAGAAGATCTTCAGCAACGCCTCGAGACTGGTGACCGCCGGATCATAGACGACCTTCACCACCTCGGCATGGCCGGTCAGGCCGGTGACGGTTTCCTGATAGGTCGGATTGGGCGTGAAGCCACCCTGGTAACCGACGGCGGTGACATGGACGCCCGGCATCTTCCAGAACAGGCGTTCAGCGCCCCAGAAACGGCCCATGCCCAGATAGACGACCCTCGTGCCCTCAGGGTAAGGGCCCTTCAACGGACGCCCGGACACGAAATGGATGTCGGCGGTCGCCAGCGGTTCGGCGCGCCCGGGAAGCGCGGTCTCGGCCGTCGGCATGGTGGTCTTGCGGTTGAACATGTCGATCAGGAACATCGGCTTCTCCTTGCGACCGGATCCGGCGCCTGTTCGATGGACCTTTTCAGGCGGCAAAGCGGCCCGCGGGCGACGGCTTCTTGTATCCGACCATCCAGAACACCAGCGCAAGGGCAAAAAGCACGGCAAAGGCGGGCTGCGGCAAAAGCCAGGCATCGAGCATCTGCCATGCCGTCGAACCGAGCTGCTGCTCGATCACGTCCCGCAGCCGAACAAGGGTTGCGGGGCTCAGCTCCACCCAGGCCAGGCGCAACGGCGTGAGCGCGATCTGCGAGGCCGAGACGGAAGCGATCGAATCCATCGTTGCGGCGATCACGGCTGAACACAGCGCGGCGAAACTCGCCAGGCGGAATACAAAACGCACCATCCATGCCCCCCTCATCTGCGACGCATTGCCGGCGACGCAAGCCCCTGGTCCGCAACCATCGATGGACCTCAACCAGCTAATAGAATGGCTTTTGTCGAGGCAAGTCAAAAAACCGTCAGATTTCGGTTGATCGCCGGGAAATCCTCGTTATATATCGCGCCCGACCGGCCGCTTCGCCTTGACGAAGACGCTGGCCGTTACGGACAGGTGGCCGAGTGGTTTAAGGCGCACGCCTGGAACGCGTGTGTACGTGAAAGCGTACCGAGGGTTCGAATCCCTCCCTGTCCGCCATATTTCCAAGCACCACCTGGTTCTATTCGGTGTTTTCCGGATCTCACTCGTCCCGCCATTCAGCACGCCACTTATCCTGCCGGCTCTCGGCGGGGGGAGGAGAACAGTTCTTAAGCCCCTGCAGACGGCCGGGCGCGGCTTGTGTGACTGAACCCGCACCGGCTGGCGCGCCACAGGCCAGCCAGTGCGGGTTCGGCAGCAGCAGCCTTTGGACCATCCGGGGCAAGGTCACGCGCTTCAACGCGCGGTCGTCGCAGACGGACCCATGGCGGATGCGCCTCGCCGGCGGATGCGGCACGGGGACATGGCCGATCCAGGGGCGTCAGGGGCGTCAGGGCCGCCATGGGTCGCGTCCCCTGGTGTCGAGAGCGTGCGCCTCACCCGACGCGGTCGTAATCGATGGCTCGGGCGAGCCAGCAGCCGATGGTGAGCCCGGAAACCGAGCCGTCGGCATTGCGGCGAACCCGAACCGTCCAGTCGCCCGGCGGCGAGGCATCGATGGAGCGGCGCGAGGTGACGATCCAGATGTCTTCGGCCAGCGCATACATGCGCTCCATCGGCCCGGTGCCCAGCATGCCGGTAAACAGCGCATGCACGGCGCCGTCCCGGGCCTCGATCTCAAGACCAGCGTCCAGTTCTTCCGAATGATAGCGGCCGGCGATCTCGCTGCCATCGGCATCATCGATGCGGGCAAGCGGGCGGGCGCGCACGTGCAGGTTCTCGTAGTAGCGGTGCATCACGAGCATGTCGCCGTCCCTTTCCAGGGACAGTCCCTGTCCGCGGGCAATCCCGTCGGCGCCGACGGTCAGGCGTGAGGGCGACGGACTGTAGTAGAGTTTGACACCGGTTGCGTCCTGAACGGTGCGCAGGATCAGCCCGCGTTCCTCGTCCAGCCACAGCCCGTCCCAGCCTTCCGGACGCACCGCCTCGTTCGCGCGTGGCGGCAGGCCGAGTGTTGCCTCCATCAGCGAGATCGCCGAGGTGAATGTCGCCGTGTCGTGATTGAACATCACCACGACCGACAGCCGTTCCTCGGCAGCATGCAAGCGATAGGAACTGAAGCCCCGCAGGCCGCCGCCGTGGCTGGTGTATTTCACGCCCGACCAGCTGTCGCGGCGCAGGCCGTAGCCGTAATCGGCGGGCGTGCCGTCGGCATAGGTGACAGGGGCTGCCAGGCGATTGTAGAGGCTCTTGGGGGCGTTGCGCGTCGCATCGATATGGACCTCCCAGGCCAGCATGTCGTCGAGCGACGCCGAAATGCCGGCGTCGCCGAACCAGTAGACGCCGTTGTCGGCCGGCAGGAAGCCGATCTCGTCATTGCCCTCGTAACCGATCACGCCATCGAGCGGCTGACGGGCATCCGGCGAAAGCACGGCCGTCTTCATGCCCGCCGGACCGAACAGCCGTTCCGACAGGAGTTCGCCGAAATCCCGTCCGGTGCCCCGTTCGATCAGTTCGGCCAGAATGCGGAAGTTGGCATTGTTGTAGGAGTAGAGCGTGCCGGCGCGGAAATGCGCGGTCTTCGACCGGGCGATCAGCGGCAGCGCGTCTTCGCGGCGGAAGCTCATCTCCGGCAGCGCGCCCTGCAGAACGGTCAGCGCCCAGTAGTCGCGCAGACCCGACTGGTTGTGGCAAAGCTCGGCCACCGTCGGCAGCGGGTCGCGGTAGTCCGGCAGGAAATCGGCCACCTGCGGATCGAGTGCGGACGGATCGTCAAACAGGTCGAGCAGCAGGGCGCAGGTGAAGTGCTTGGAGATTGAGCAGATCGGCAGGCGCGTCTTAGCCGTCATTGGCAGCCGGCGATAGGTGTCGGCAAAGCCCCAGGCCCGCCGTGCGACGATCTGGCCGTCCTTCACCACGCCGGCCACGCCGCCGGGACCCTTGCAGCGGGAGGGAAGGAGGTTCAGCGCCCTTTCGAGCGCGGCGTTGTCGATCGTCGCCATGACGCAGTGTTCCGATGATCTGTCGAGGAGGAGAGGCAGAGGGAGAGACGCGAGGCGGAATCAGTCCGCATCGCTGAAGCAGAGGCGAACCGACGGTTCGGCCCGGGCGAGGAATTCCAGAAGGTCTTCCCGCGACAGCGCTGCGCATCCGGCCGTCGGCGAATAGGTCTCACGGGCAAGGTGCAGGAAGATCGCGCTGCCGGCGCCCGGCACCACCGGATCGTCATTGTGGCCGAGCACCACGACGATGTCGTAAAGCGCGTCCTCGCGCCACATCTCCTCGTGGCTTGCGGCATAGGGAAGCCGGACCTTGCGATTGTAATTGGGGTCGGAGGGCTCGTCGCACCAGCCGTCGAGACGGTCGATCGGCGTGCAGGGCAGCGCGGTTACGGGCTTTTCCATGCGGTCGGCGCGATAGTAGACCTGACGGATCGGCCAGCAACCGACCGGGCTCACGCCGTCCCCCTCGCGCTTCTCGAGGTGAATGCCGCCGCGCCCGACGGCACAGCGCCAGCTGCGGTCACCATGACGGGCTTCCCACAGCTCGTCGCCGATCTTCTTCACGATCAGGTCCACGTTCTTTCCTTCCTCGATAGTGTGAGAGCCGCCCGGCTCAGGCGCCGAGCGGAAAATGACAGGCGACGCCGTGACCATTGTCCTTCACCAGGGCCGGATCCTGGCTGCGGCAGATATCCTTGGCATAGGGGCAACGCGTGTGGAAGCGGCAGCCCGACGGCAGGTTGACCGGGCTTGGAATGTCGCCGACCAGCACCGGCCGCTCGCGGTTGCGCTGATGCGGATCGGCACGCGGCACGGCCGAGATCAGAAACATGGTATAGGGGTGGCGCGGATTGGAGAAGATCTCCTCCGTGGTCCCCACCTCCACCAGGCGGCCGAGGAACATCACGCCGATCCGGTCGGCGAACTGGCGGACCACGCTCAGGTCATGGGTGATGAACAGATAGGTGAGCTTCAGCTGTTCCTGCAGGTCGCGCAGGAGGTTGAGCACCTGCGCCTGGATCGACACGTCGAGCGCCGACACGGCCTCGTCGCAGACGACGAATTCCGGGTTGTTGGCCAGCGCCCGGGCAATGCCGATGCGCTGCCGCTGGCCGCCGCTGAACTGGTGCGGATAGTGCCGCATCAGATGCGGCCTGAGACCCACGACCTCGAGCAATTCCCGGCAGCGGGCCTCGATCTCGGCCTCGGTGCCATAGGCATGGGCCCTCAGCGGTTCGGCGAGGATGTCCTTGACCCGCATGCGGGGATTGAGCGAGGCGAAGGGATCCTGGAAGACGATCTGCAGCTTCTTGCGCATCGCCCGCATCGCGCTCTCGTCGAGCGCATGCAGATCCTGTCCGCGGTAGATCACGCTGCCCGCGGTACGCTCGACCAGCCGCAGCATGGCACGTCCGAGCGTGGTCTTGCCGCAGCCGGATTCGCCGACCAGAGCGAAGGTCTCGCGCTCGTAGATCTCGAGGCTCACGCCGTCGACCGCCCGGATGACCTTGTCGTTGGACCGGAAGAAGCCGGCTCCCAGGCGGTAGTGCTTGGTCAGCTGATCCGTGGAAATGAGGACGTCGCTCATCATGCAGCTCCCTGTTGGTCGTGCAGCCAGCAGCGGGCCTTGTGGCCCTTGCCCAGATCGACGAGGTCCGGTGATTTGACCCGGCAGATCGGCATGGCGTCGCCGCAGCGCGGATGGAAGCGGCAGCCCTGCGGCAGCTTGGCGAGATTGGGAACGACGCCCTTGATGCTGCTCATGCGGTCGCCGCTGCGCTTCTCGGTCGCCTTGGGGATCGAGGCGAGCAGGCCGCGGGTATAGGGATGCGAGGGCCGGTCGAAGAGGTCGAAGACATCGGCCTGCTCGACGATCTGGCCGGCATACATCACGTTCACCTCGTCGCACATCTCGGCGATGATGCCGAGATCGTGGGTGATCATGATGATCGCCGTGCCGATCCGGTCGCGCATCGCCATCATCAGCCGCAGGATCTGCGCCTGGGTGGTGACGTCGAGCGCCGTCGTCGGCTCGTCGGCAATCAACAGCTTCGGCTCGCAGATCAGGCCCATGGCGATCATCGCCCGCTGCCTCAGGCCGCCCGAAAGTTCATGCGGATAGGCGTCAAGACGCGCCGCCGGTTCGGGAATGCCCACCGTCTCGAACATGTGCAGCACCTTTTCGCGAATGGCGCGCCGCCCGAGGTCGGTGTGGATGGACAGGGGCTCGCCGACCTGCTGCACCATGGTGCGGACCGGGTTGAGCGAGGTCATCGGCTCCTGAAAAATCATGGCGATCTCGCGGCCGCGCTTGTGGCGCAGCTCGTCGGGGTTGAGCTTGGTCAGATCGGTGCCGTCGAACAGGATGCTGTCGGCTGTGACCTTGCCCGAGGGCGACGACACGAGGCCCATCAGGGACAGAGAGGTGACGCTCTTGCCGGAGCCGGATTCCCCGACCAGACCGACGATCCGGCCGCGCCCGACATTGAAAGAGACGTTGTCCACCACCCGCACGGCGCCGCGATGGCCGCTAAAATCGGTGCGCAGGTTGCGCACGCTCAGCAACTGGTTTTGATCCGTCATCGTCACGGCCTCAGTCCTTCATATAGGGGTCGAGCGCGTCGCGCAGACCGTCGCCGATGAAATTGAATGCGAGCACCGTGATCAGGATCGCGACCCCGGGCATGATGGCGACGAGCGGCGAGGCGAAGAGGTATTCCTTGCCCTTGGCGACCAGCAGCCCCCAGCTCGCCTCCGGCGGCTGAACGCCCACGCCGAGGAAGGAGAGGCTCGATTCCCACATGATCGCTTCCGGGATGCTGAGCGAGAACAGCACGATCAGCGTCGGAACGATGTTCGGGAAGATATGGCGCACCATGATCTTCGCCCGCGTCGTGCCGACAGCCCGGGCCGCCTCGATGAACTCCTTCTCCTTCAGCGCCAGCGTCTGCGAACGCACCACGCGCGCAACGCCGGCCCAGCCGACGAGGCTGAGCGCGATGAAGATGTTGAAGAGGTTGGCGCCCAGCGTGTACATCACCACCATGGCCAGCAGGAGCGAGGGGAAGGCGATCATCGTGTCGGCGAGCCGCATGATGATGAAATCGATCCTGCCGCCGTAATAGCCGCTGATGATGCCCATGATCGCGCCGATCATCAGCGAGATGAAGCTCGGCACGATGCCGACCAGCAGCGAGATGCGCGCGCCGTAGAGGATGCGGGTCAACAGGTCACGGCCGAAATTGTCGGTGCCGAGCCAATAGGTGGAGGACGGCGGCAGGAACTGCTCGTCGAGCGCCACGCGATAGGGATCGTGCGGGCTGATGAGCGGAATAAAGAAGGCGACAAGGAACAGCAGGCTGACGAGGATCAGGCCCAGCATCGCCATCTTGTTCTTGCGGAAGACCCGGACGGTGTCGCGCAGGAAGCTGTCGCTTTCCACGCTCTCGACGATGTCTTCCGGTGCTGCGGTCATGTCGGTCATTTCACGCCTCCCTTCATCTGGTGACGGATGCGCGGATCAAGGACGGAATAGAGGATGTCGGCCACCAAATTGCCCAGGATGACCAGGGCGGTGGCAAAGAGAACGGAACCCTGGAGCAGGGGCATGTCGCGGGCCTGGATGGCGTTGACCGAGATGCGGCCGACACCGGGAATGCCAAAGATCGCCTCGGTGATGACGGCCCCAGACAGCAGGCTCGCCACCTGGATGGCCATGATCGTGACCACGGGGATCAGCGAGTTCTTCAAGGCATGGCGCATGATCACCTTGATCTCCCGCAGGCCCTTGGCGCGGGCCGTGCGGATATAGTCGTGCCGCATGACTTCAAGCAGGCTCGAGCGGGTGAGGCGGGCAATCACCCCGGCCGAGCTCCAGCCCAGCACGATCGCCGGCATGATGACATATTCGAAGCCGTAGAAGCCGGACACGGGCAGCCATTTCAGCTTGAGCGCGAAGATGTACTGCATCAGCAGCGCCGACCAGAAGATCGGCATGGAAACGCCGAGCAGCGAAAAGCCCATGAAGAAATGATCGAGCGCGGAATCGCGCCTGACGGCCGACAGGACTCCGACCGGAATGCCGATGACCCAAGAGACGATCGCCGCACAGACCGCGAGATAAAGCGTGTTCGGGAAGGCGTTCAGGATCAGCGTAGTCACGCTGCGATTGAGCTTGATCGACATGCCGAGGTCGCCCTGGACCGCTCCTGCGAGGAAGCGGAAATAGCGGGTGATCAGCGGATCGTCGAGATGCATCTGGGCGCGCACGCGCTCGATGACGTCCGGGCTCGCATGCTCCTTCATCAGGAGCGCGATCGGATCGCCCGGGATGACGTTCAGCATGATGAAGAGCAGCGCCGTGATGCCGATCAGAACGGGGATCGAGGCCGCGATGCGCTTGAGAGCAAACATCAGCATCGGTGGGTTTCTTTCATGGTCGGTCGCCGGTTCGAAGGCCGCAGTGATGCAAGGCCCGGGAAGAACCGGGAGGATGGACAAGAGCGTGCAGAGACAGCGGGCCCCGGAGGAGGCCCGCCCTTGCAATGGGTCTTATTCGACTTCCATCTGGTAGTAGCTCATGTCGCTCCAGCCGTTCCACGGAACGGTGAAGTTCTTCACGCGCGGCTGAACGATGTAGGTGTGATCGAGACTGAACAGCGGGACCCAGGCCGCATCGTCCTGCACGATCTTCTCGTTCATCTTCTGGTAGAGGGCGCAACGTTCTTCGGCATTGGTCATCGTGCGCGCCTTGTCGAGCGCTGCGAAGACCTCCGGATCGTTGTTGTTGTAGCCGCGCACGGCAGTGCCGCTCTTGGAGAAGAAGGTGTAGAAGAAGTTGTCCGGATCGTTGAAGTCGGCCGACCAGGTCTGCGTGTAGTTATCGACGGTGCCGGCCTTGCGGGCGTCGAAATAGGCAGACTCGTCCATCATCTTGATCTGGGCGTTGAAGCCGGACGCCTTGATCTGGGCCTGGATGATCTGGTTCATGTCAGACCATTTCGACGACCAGCTGCTGACCTGGGTCAGGTTGATGTCGACACCATCCGGATAACCGGCTTCGGTGAGAAGCTGCTTGGCCTTTTCCGGATTGTACTCGATCGGGGTGGCCGGAGCATAGCAGGTCACGCCGCGCGGCATGACGCCGTTCTCGATCATGCCCTTGCCGTAGAAGTTCTTCTCGAGGATTTCCTGACGGTTGATCGCCATCTGGAAGGCCTTGCGGACGCGCACGTCGTCGAAGGGCTTCAGTGCCTGGTTGATGTGGTAATAATAGATGCCGACGCGCGGGCCGGAACGGATCTGGTCCTTCCACTTGTCGCTGGACAGGAAGTAGGGCAGCTGCGTCGTGGCGTAGTCGACGTCGAAGACGTCAAGCTCGTCGGATTCGAACAGCATGCGCAGGGTTTCGGCGTCGGCCACCACGCGAACCACGATCCGGTCCAGCTTCGGCCGGCCCTTGTAGTAGTTCTCATTGGCTTCCATCACCTGGCTGTCATTCAGGTTATATTCCGTCAGCATGAACGGACCGGTGCCGTTGGTCGTCTCCGGCGACAGACCGAACTGGTCGCCGAGCGGCTCGGTGAACTTGCGATTGAAGATCGAGGCCTGCGGGCTCGCCATCAGCGCGATGAACGCGGCATAGGGCTCTTTCAGGACGATCTTGACCGTGTAATCGTCGACGGCCTGCAGGCCGCGAACGGAGGTTGCGGTGCCGTCCAGACGCTCGCTGGCGCCATCGACGAAATCGAGAATATCGGTGCCGAGCGCCTTAGTCTTCGGATCCAGCATGCGGTCGAAGGTGAAGACGACGTCATCGGCCTTCAGCTCTTCGCCATTGTGGAACAGCACGCCTTTGCGCAGGTGGAAGGTATAGGTCTTGCCGTCTTGGGACACGTCCCAGCTCTCGGCGAGGCCGGGCGTGAGCTTGGACTGGCCGGGGCCGCTGGTTTCGGCTTCGACGAGACGGTCGAAGATATTGAGCGGCAGGGTGTAGGCGTCCGAGGTCTTCTGGACGTCGGCCGTCTTCGGATCTTCGGTATAGGCGATCCGCAGCGTGTGGTCAGCGGCAAGTGCCGGCGACATCAGGGTCAGGCCGAGAAGACCGGTCGTGACCAGGAGTTTCAGTTTATCGAGCATTCAGTTCTCCTTCTTCTTTGTTTGTTCCCCAGTTCGCAGGTGCGGACGCCTTGCTCGCCCGCCTCTGCGCCCGTTCCGGACCGGAACGGTTCACGGCCCGCCCTTGTCTGGGGCAGGCCGTGCAAGATGTTCAGCCGGCAGCCTTACGCGCCGCTGCGGAACCGCTCTGCCAATCACCGGCGTCTTCCAGAGCCAGCATTTCGCGAATGCTCTGCCGGCGGCGGATGGTGCGGAAGTGATCGTCATCCACCAGGATCTCGGCCACGAGATCGCGCGAATTGTAGGTCGATGCCATCGAGGCGCCGTAAGCGCCGGCGCAGTCGAACGTCAGGAGATCGCCGGCCTTCAGCTCGCCAAGCCCTTCATAGGCGCCGAAATCATCCGAGCTTTCGCAGATCGGCCCGACGATCCTGTAGCGGGGCGATGCAGCCGCCCCCTTCACCTGGCGGAATGGCATAACGGGATGCTTGGCATCGTAGAGCGCGGGGCGCATGAGGTCGTTCATGCCCGCGTCGACGATGGCGATATGACTGTCCTGGCCGTCCTTGAGGTAGAGCAGTTCGGTCACCAGCAGACCGGCACGACCGACCAGCCAGCGGCCCGGCTCGACGGTCAGATGGCAGCCGAGATTTCCGACGGTCTCCGCGATGATCGAGGCATATTCGGCGATATCCGGCCCCGGATTGTCGCCGACGGCGATGCCGATGCCGCCGCCGAGATCGAGCCGCGGAACCTCAAGGCCCTGTTGGCGAAGCCCCGTCACGAGCTCCGCCATGGCGCCGAAGGCGCGGCGGAAGGGAGAGAGATCCTGCACCTGCGAGCCGATATGCACGGCCAGACCCTGCACATCGAGTTCCGGCCGCGCCACGGCTCTCGCGTAAAGGGCGGGAATCTCGTCGATCGCGATGCCGAATTTGCTGTCCTTCGTGGCCGTTGTGATTTTGGCATGGGTCTTGGCGTCGACATCGGGATTGACGCGCAGCGCAATGGTGGCGCGCCGCCCGAGAGACCGAGCGACCTCCGCAATCACTTCGATTTCGGCGGCGGATTCGACATTGATCTGGTGGATGCCGGTTTCCAGTGCGCGGGCGATCTCGGCCCGCGTCTTGCCGACGCCAGAGAAGATGATCCGCGACGACGGCGCGCCGGCGGCGAGCGCCCGCTCCAGTTCGCCGCCCGACACGATGTCCATGCCACAGCCGAGTTCCGACAGCAGCCGGAGTACCGCGATGTTGCTGTTCGCCTTCACCGCAAAGCAGATCGAAACGCCGATGGGGCGAAGGGCATCGGCAAGAACGGAATAAGCCCAGCGCATCGCCTCTGCCGAATAGCAGTAGAACGGGGTCGGAACCTCCCTCGCGATGTCGGCAAGACAGAGGCCTTCCACATGCAGTTCGCCGGCGCGATAGTGAAACCATTCCTGCTGGTTTGGCTTAATCTTCCTGGGCTTGGATATTGCCATGTTGTCGTGTCATCCCATCACGAATGTCAGCCTGTCTGACCGTCGAACGGGTAAGTGATTTCAGATATCGTCATGCTTGAGAAATAAATACTGGCGCCGGCTTATTCAGAATTGATATATGCAAAAGGACGTATACTGATATTTATCATTTCCGCGCGGGAGGCGGCCGGATGAGAGCGGGATCCCGGCTACGAACTGCGAAAGGAAGGGTCGGGCATGCGTCTCAACCAGCGCCAGATCGAGGTGTTCAACGCGGTCATGGTCAACAAGAGCGTGACCGCGGCAGCGGCCGCCCTTGGGACGTCGCAGCCGACCATCAGTCGCGAATTGCGGGAGGTGGAGCAGCGGATCGGGTTTGATCTGTTCCTGCGTTTCGGCAAGCGTCTGACGCCGACCAATCAGGCATTGCTGCTGTATGAAGTGGTGCGCCGATCCTTCGTCGGCATGGACGAGATCAGCCGCGCGGCCTCCGCGATCCGCACCTACAGCGCCGCGAACTTCCGCATCGCCACCATTCCCGCCTTTGCCGAATCGATCATGCCCCGCGTCGCGCAGCGGCTGCAGAAGAGCCGCACGGCTGTGCATCTCTCCCTCCACTCGCTCGAAGAGCTTTCCCTGCAGCACGAGGTATCGACCACCGTCTTCGATCTCGGCGTCACCGAGGGACGGTTTGAGCAGCAGGGCGTCATTAGCCACAGCATCGAGGTCGGCGACCTGGTCTGCGTTCTGCCGATTGGCCATCCCCTTGCCGCAAAGAAGATCCTGCAGCCTACGGATTTCAACAACGAGCCCTTCGTCTATTTCTCCCAGGACGATCCCTACCGGCGAAAGCTGGATGACATCTTCTTTGAGGCCGGGATCACCCGCAGTTATGCGGTGGAAACGACCACGGCGGCGAGCGTCTGTTCCATGGTCTCCATCGGCCTCGGGGTCTCGATCATCAACCCTCTGACCGCCGAGAATTATATCGGCAAGGGCGTCGTGCTGCGTCGCCTCGGGGTCAGTGTTCCCTATGCCATCGTGGTTTGGCGCCCCGCCAAGAGCAGCCGTTCGCGGCTGGCCGAGCGCGTCATCGCCACGCTGTCAGACGTGGCCGGCGAAATGCGCGGGACGCTGCAGGCGGCACTGAACAGGGAATAGACGGCAAGGCTTTGGCGTTCCGCCGTCACCCCTTCCCCACCACGCGCAGGAACGCCGCTGGCGACAGCGGCGCTTCTGCAATGGCAATGATAGCGATGTCCCGGCAAGGCGTGCCAGGTTTGGCCTTGTCCGGTCCGGCGGCTGTCAGCGGCTGCCGATCAGCATGCGGTAGCGGAACTGGTCGATGACGACGGCGAGGATGAGGAGCGAGCCCAAGAGGACCATCTGCATGTAGGAACCGATCTGCATGAGGTTCATGCCGTTCTGTACCAGCACGATGAAGAAGGCGCCGAGCACGACGCTTTCGACCCGCCCCAGACCGCCGCGCAACGACACGCCGGCAATCACGCAGGCCGCGATCGATTCGAGCGCGATCGTGCCGCCGAGATTGGTCTCGCCGCTCTCGACGCGGGCGGTGAGAAGCACGCCCGCGACCGAAGCCAGAAGGGCGCAGATGATGTAGGCGAGGAACAGCGTGCGCTTGGTATTGATGCCGGAAAGGTTGGCTGCCTTGATGTTGCCGCCGATCGCATAGATGCGCGCGCCGGAACGGGTGCGGTTCATCAGGATCCACATGCCGACGATGGCGACGAGAGCGATCAGCACCGGAACCGGCACACCGAAGACGCGGCCGAAGCCGAAGAAATCACCGAATTCGTAAGGAAGATTGCCGATCGGCACACCGCCGGTGAGATAAAGCGCGATGCCGGCGCCGACCGACTGCGCACCAAGCGTCATGATGAAGGGCGAGACGCCGAACTGGGCGATGCCGAGGCCGTTCAGCGATCCGATGGCCAGCGCGGCGAGGAAGCCTGCGAGAATGCCAAGCAGGATGACGAGCCAGACCATGTCCGGGAACATGGCGGCGAAATAAACCATGACCGAGGCGGACACGACGGAGGTCAGCGCGATCGACGTGCCGACGGCCAGATCGAAGCCGCCGGTGACCAGCACCAGCATCTGGCCGAGCGAGACGAGCACCAGATAGACCGACTGGCGCGCGACGTTGGTCAGGTTGTCGAGCGTCAGGAACTGCTTCGAGGCGAGCGTGAAGAGGATGAGGGCCGCCACGAGGAAGAAGGGCAGGACGCCGAGCTTGATAAAGACGGCCTTGAGAGCCGAAAGGGCGGAGAAGGAGGGCTTGGCGTCGGCGACCGACGCGGTGTCCAGCTGGGTGTTCATGCTGATTTTCTTTCCTGGTCGAAGAAGGCGCCGAGAACCGCCTGTTCCTGAATGGCGTCGCCCTCGAATTCCGCCGAGATGCGGCCGTTGCGGAAGACGATCAGGCGATGGGCGAGGTGCATGGCCTCGGGGAGATCGGAGGAGATGACGACGACCGCCTTGCCGGCCTCGGCGATCGCCTTGATGATACGATAGAGGGCGGCACGGGTACCGACGTCGACGCCGACGGTCGGTTCGTCGAAGATGTAGATGTCGTAGTCCTCGCCAAAACTCTTGCCGAAGAGGATCTTCTGCTGGTTGCCGCCTGAGAGTTTCGACGCGGTGCGCTCGAGGAAGGCTTCGCTCAGATCAACCTTGCCGCCGATCTCGCTGGTCAGCGCCTTCACGCCGCCCGGCGAGAGCAGGCCGAGACCGGCATTGGTTTCGCGGCGATTGAGCACCGAAAGGGTGATGTTGGCGCGGGCCGTCGCGCCGAGCAGCAGGCCCTCCTCCTTGCGATCGGAGGGCAGGAAGAAGACGCCGTCGCGCAGAAGTTCGCGCGTCGGGGCGCCGGTGCGGTCATGGCCGTGGACGGTCACCGTGCCGGCTTCGACGGGCAGCAGACCCATGACGGCGCGGAAGGTGCGCGACTTGCCGGAACCAACGAGGCCGGCGACGCCCAGCACTTCGCCACGCCGGACGTCGACATCGACGCCGTCGACGCCCCAGGCCTTCAGCCCGCGGATCGACAAGACCGGTTCGGCCTGTGTCTTGCGGTCGATATGTGGATAGATCTCGTCCATCTTGCGGCCGGTCATCATCTCGACCAGCACGGTTTCCGACAGGTTTTCCGCACCGATCGTGCCGATCAGCCGGCCGTCGCGCAGCACGGTGATGCGGTTGGCGATCGTCTTGAATTCCTGGATGCGGTGGGAAATGTAGACGATGCCGACACCTTTGGCCTTGGCCTGGCCGATGAACTCGAAGAGCTTTTCCGTCTCGCGCTCGGTCAGCGACGCCGTCGGCTCGTCGAGGATCAGGATGCGGGCTTCCTGGTGCAGCGCCTTGGCGATTTCGACCATCTGCTGTTCGGCGCGCGACAGCGAGATGACGGAGCGGCGCACATCGATGGGAAAGCCGAGGCCGGCAAAGAGCGCACGGGCTTCCTCGACCATGCCGCGGCGGTCGACCAGGCCCAGCTTGCGCGGTTCCTGGCCGAGGAAGATATTGTCCGCCACGGACATGGTCGGAACCAGGGAAAACTCCTGGAAGACGGCTCCGATGCCGGCCGCCCGTGCGTCTTTGACCGAAGAGAAGTGCTTTTCTTCACCGTCGATGCGGATCACGCCGTCCGTCGGCGTGGTCACACCAGCCAGAATGGAGATGAGCGTCGACTTGCCGGCGCCGTTCTCGCCAAACAGCACATGGACTTCGCCGCGTTCAAGCGAGAAGTCCACGCCGTCCAGCGCGCGCACGCCCGGATAGGACTTGGCGATGCCAGTCATTTCGACAAGAGGTGCTTCCAAGGCCATCCGCATCGATCCGTGAAGTCAAATTGTTTGAAGTATGGGGCGGAGCCGGCGCATTCGCGCGCCGGCCCCTTGGGGTGTCAGTTGACCGCGAAAACCGGCTTGAAACCGTCCGGCGGCAGGATGTTGGTTTGCGGCACGGTCTCGACATTCGAAGGGTCGACGACAAAGATCTTCGGGCCGACATGCTTGACGAGCTCCTTGCCTTCCAGCGCACGCACGGCCTGGTCGACGGCGATGCGGCCCTGGATGACCATGGAGTCGGCCGGGGCGGCGAGGATGAAGCCACGCTTGATGCCTTCATAGACG
Organism: Rhizobium sp.; assembly: GCA_036722275.1. Classification (GTDB taxonomy): domain Bacteria; phylum Pseudomonadota; class Alphaproteobacteria; order Rhizobiales; family Rhizobiaceae; genus Allorhizobium. Next base: position 35,214 of record DAIMJJ010000003.1, read on the forward strand.
CCCGGCGTCATGTAGAAGGCGAGAAGGTCGACCTTGCCCTTGAGGCCGCGTTCGCGGATGAGGCCCTGGGCGGCTTCGGCGGTGACGGCCGTGCCGGCGACGTAGCGGACGTCAGGCTCGGCCTGCAGAACGTCTTCTACCAACTTCAGCTGGGCTTCCTTGCCGGTGTCGCCGTATTTCGGCTCGAGCGCCTTGACGGCCGAGCCCTTGATGGCCTCGAGGAAGCCTTTGTTGGCGGCCTCGACCCAGCCCGCGCCGGCCGGACCCGGGAACCAGCCGACCTTGACTTCTTCCGAGCCGGCCGGGTGCTTCTTGGCGAGATAGGCACCGGTCTCGTAGCCCATGGTGTAGAAGGAGACGAGCGACTTGGCGGTCAGATCCGGCGAGGACATGCCGTTGATGACGTCGATCACCGGGATATTCTTCTTCTTGATCTCGCTAACGAGGTTGTTGAGGCCGTCAAAGGAGATCGCCCCGATGACCACGGCTTCAGCACCGCCGGCGACGCAGTCCTCGATCTGGCTGATCTGCTTGTTGAGTTCGGTATAGCCGCCGGCTTCGACGAGGTTCAGCTTCACGCCGAGGTCCTTGGCCTGTTCGGCAACACCGTAGTCGACGCCGAGCCAGTACGCGTCCTTCATGTGCGGGAAGGACACGCAGATGTTCCACGGCTTTTCGGCCTTTTCCAGCGGCGTGTAGTCGACGTCGACGGCCTTGCCGTCGGCCGAGAAGGCGGGCTCGATCGCCTGGGCCGGATAGGGATACCAGGCGTCGGCCAGAACCGGGCTTGCCATGGCGAGCGCCAGGACGGAGCTTGCCAGCGTCATTGCAATTTTGTGTTTCATGTCGTTCCCCTGTTTTGAGTTAGGCAATGCGTCGTTCAGAAAAGCGCACGGATCTTGTTGATCAGCGCGGCCCGGTCCTTCCGGGCGGTCAGGGCGGTTTCCATGTCCACCTTGACGAAACGGGTCGGGGTATGCGGCTGCAGCTGGCCAATCAGATCCATGTCGGCGGAGACAACGGTGCCGAGCATGAAATAGCCGCCGCCCGAGACCGCATCACGGTGGAGAATGATCGGCTCGGTGCCACCGGGCACCTGGATGGAACCGTAGGGGTAGCAGGCATCGACGATGTTGGACGGATCGGATCCGGCGCCGAAGGGCGGGGTGCGATCGACGAAGTCGAGCTTGCGGCCTCCACGGAACCGGTAACCCATGCGGTCGGCTTCCGGGGCCACCTTCCAGGTGTCCTCGAAGAAGTTGCGACCGGCCTCCTCGGTGATGCGGTGCCAGTAGAGCCCCGGCAGGACGCGCAGTTCGGCCGGCATGCCCGGCTTGCGGCGCAGGGCCTGCGGGATGGACTTGCCTTCCTCGGCCTTGCCGGCCGGGCCGACCGGCAGTTCGTCGCCGACGGCGAGCGGCCGACCCTTGAAGCCGCCGAGCGCGCCGATCGCATAGGTCGAACGCGAACCCAGGGCGACCGGGACATCGATGCCGCCGGATATGGCGATGTAGATGCGCGCGCCGGATTTCAGGAAGTCGAAGGTGAGAACCTGGCCTGCCTTCACCTTGAAGGCGGTCCAGCCGGGTTTCTCCTCGCCGTCGACCTTGATCGGCATGTCGGCGCCGGTGACGGCGACCATGGCGTCTTCGGTGAATTCCAGCTTCGGCCCGATGAAGACGGCTTCGAGGCCGGCGGCGCCTTCGTCGTTGCCGACGAGCAGGTTGGCGGCCTTCAGTGCGAGACGGTCCATGGCGCCGCCGAGCGGAATGCCGAGATGGAAGTACCCGGGGCGGCCCAGATCCTGGACGGAGGTGGCAAGACCCTGATGGAGAACCTTAATGGCCATGGAGAACGCCCTCCAGCTTCGCGTTGTAGCCGTCGATGTCTTTCTGGAATTCGGTGAGGTCGAACTTCACCTCGCGGATCGGCGGAACGAACTGTCCCTTGTCGACCGCCTCGACCGCCGCGTCATAGCCGTCACGATCGACAGGCTTGAACTTGACGATGTCGCCCGGACGGAAGAACACCATGAAGTCCTTGAGGTAGGACGTGGTCTGGGTCGGGTCGTAGATCGGCATCGGCGTGATGCCGAACATCTGGTAGCCGCCGGCGCCGCGCACCGAGTAGATGCAGCCGAAGCAGCCGCCATGGCCAACGGTGAGGCGCGGCGTGTCGGTGCGCGGCCGCAGGTACTTTGGCACCTGGATCTGCCGCTTGCGCTCGACCATCTGGTACATGAAGGGCAGGCCGGAGACGAAGCCGACCATGGAGACGAACCAGGGCGAGCCGGCATGGGCGGCGATGAAATCGTCGACCGAGGCGTAGTCGTTGATGCGGGCGGCGTAGTCGAGGTCCGTGCCGGTCGGGTCCTGGTGACGTTCGCGGAAGCGCATGAGCGTTTCATGCGTCCAGGGATCGTTGTAGAAAACCGGGATCTCGACGATGCGGGTGGTGATCACCGGCTCGGCCTTGGCGGCGGCAAGCTCGATCGCCTGCACTTCCTTGAGGATGTCGTCCGGATGGATGACATCGGGGTCGAACTTGATCTGGAAGGAGGCGTTGGCCGGGCAGATTTCTGTCACGCCCTTGATGTCGGCCTGCTTGATGCCGGAGGTCATCGACAGCGAGTTGAAAAAGGCCTCGAGCGACATATCCTCCGAGCATTCGACGAAGAGGTGTTCGTCACCCCCGAATGTATAGCGCATGGGCATCAGGCAACCTCCTTGGATGCGACAAAGGCCTTGAAGTCCGTTTCAAGCCAGGGCTCGAGGAACCGGGTGTGGACATCGCCCGAGGCGACCGACGGGTCGGCGGCAAGGGCCTGGTGGAGCGGAATGGTGGTGGCAAGCCCGCGGATCTCGAAATTGTCGAGGGCGTCGGCGAGCCGGGCGATGCAGGCGTCGCGGGTCTCGCCCCAGACGATCAGCTTGCCGAGCAGCGAGTCGTAGAAGGGCGGCACCGTGTAGCCCTCATAGAGCATGGTGTCGAAGCGGATGCCCTCGCCTTCCGGCACGCCGAGCGTCTCGATCGTACCGGGACCCGGCAGGAAGCCGCGCGTCGGATCCTCCGCATTGATGCGGCATTCGATCGCGTGGCCGACGACGCGGATGTCGTCCTGGCGGACCGACAGCTTTTCGCCGGCGGCAACCCTGATCATCTCCTGCACGAGGTCGATGCCGGTGATCATTTCGGTCACCGGGTGCTCGACCTGGATGCGGGTGTTGACCTCGATGAAATAGAACTCGCCGCTCGTCTCGTCATAGAGATATTCGACCGTGCCGGCGCCGCGGTAGTTGACCTCGCGGGCAAGGGCGACTGCGCTGGCGCAGAGTGCCTGGCGCACGTCGTCCGGCAGGCGGAAGGAGGGAGCCTCTTCCCAGACCTTCTGGCGGCGGCGCTGCAGCGAGCACTCGCGTTCGAAGCAGTGCACGGCATCCTCGCCGTCACCGAGAATCTGCACCTCGACATGGCGGGCGCGGGTGATGACCTTTTCGACATAAAGGCCGCCGTCACCGAAGGCGGCGAGTGCTTCGGCCGAGGCCTGCGGGAAATGCCGCTCGAAATCCGCCATGTCTTCCGCGATGCGGATGCCGCGGCCACCACCACCGGCGGCGGCCTTAATCATCACCGGGAAGCCGATCTGTTCTACGATGGCGCGAGCCGTCTCGAGGTCGTCGATGCGTCCTTCGGAACCTGGGACGGTCGGGACGCCGGCGCGCTTGGCGACCTTGCGGGCCTCGACCTTGTCTCCGAGAAGGCTGATCGCGCCGGCCTTCGGACCGACGAAGATCAGGCCTGCATCTTCCACGGCCTGGGCGAAGGCTGCATTTTCGGAGAGGAAACCGTAACCCGGATGGACCGCGTCGACGCCGGTTTCCTTCGCCGCCTTCAGGACGGCCTCGATGTTGAGGTAGGACTTGGCTGCGGACGGTGGCCCGATCTCGACCGACTGGTCGGCGAGCTTGACGGCGAGCATGTCGCGGTCGGCGGCCGAATGGACCTGGACGGTCCTTATGCCGAGCGCCTGGGCGGCGCGGATGATCCTCACCGCGATCTCGCCCCGATTGGCAATGAGGATCGAGCGGATGGTCATGCCTCGACCTCGGCGACAGCCTGACCGGCCATGATCGGTTCCTGGTCGTCGGCGACGAAAGTGATCTTGCCGGCGGCGTCGGCGTGAACCTCGTGGAATGTCTTCATCACCTCGATCAGGCCGATCACGTCGCCCACGGCGACGCTGTCGCCATCAGCCTTATAGGGTGCGGCATCCGGCGACGGCTTGCGGTAGAAGGTGCCGGGCAGAGGCGATCTGATCTCGAGCTTGCTCATGGTGGTCTCCGGTTATCTGACGATTTCTGAAATGGGAGCGATGCGGATGCCTTCCGCGACCAGCGCCTCGCGCATGTTGCGCACGATATCGAGGGCGCCGAGCGTATCGGAATGAAAGCAGATCGACTCGAAGGGGACTTCGATGTCCTTGCCGCTGACGGTGGTGACAAGGCCTTCCTTGCAGGCGCGCACCACCTTGCGGGCGATCGCGACCGGGTCCGGGCGGCCGACATCGCGGGTAAAGACGATCGAGCCGCTCTCGTCATAATCCCGGTCGGCATAGAATTCGCGCACGAGCGGCTGGCCGACCTCGAGCGCTGCCGTCTCGGTTTCCGAACCCGCCATGCAGAAGACATAGGCGTTCGGTGCGACGGTGCGCATGTAATGGACGAAGAGCTGAGCGAACTCCGGATTGACCGCCATCTCCATATAGAGGGCGCCATGCGGCTTGACGTGTTGGAGGGTGGCGCCATGGCGGCGGGCAAATTCGCGGATCGCCCCGACCTGATAGACGATGTCGTTGACGAGCTCGCGGGCCGTACCGTTGATCTTGCGGCGGCCAAAGCCCTGTAGGTCGTTGTAGCCCGGATGGGCGCCGATGCCGACGCCGTGCTCGACGGCAACGCGGACGGTATTGTCCATGAGGTTCGGATCGCCGGCATGGAAACCGGCGGCGATGTTGGCGGAACTGATCAGCCCCATGAGCACGCTGTCTTCGGTGTCGCCGACACGCCAGCGGCCAAAGGCCTCGCCCAGATCACAATTGATGTCTACGACCTCGAGTGCCACTTTTCTTCCCTGTTCTGCCTGCATTTTGTGCATCGCAACGCGATGCCTGCCTATTTGTCAGAAAACCGTAGGAAGATTTTTTTCATTTGAAAAATTCTATTTTCAGAAGTTGATTATCTGATATTTTGATATTGGAGAGTTGCAGATACTTCGTTTTCATCAACATAAAAACAGCCACTTAGACACGATTGGCGATGTTGAGGCCTGCGATTTTACAATCAGAACGTTTTTCGTTCTGATTCTCAGATCTTTGGTATTCCAGATTCAGATTGGCCGATATCATGTCCCTCAGCCTCAGACAGATCCGCTATTTCATCGCCACCGCAGAGGCGGGGCAGGTGTCACAGGCCGCCGTCAATCTCTCGATTTCCCAGTCGGCGGTGACCACCGCGATCAAGGATCTGGAAGAAACCGTCGGCACGGGCCTGTTCGACCGCACGCCGCACGGGATGGAGTTGACGCTGGCCGGCCGCCGATTTCTCGCCCAGGCCTATGAGATCCTGCAGAAGGTGGAAGAGGCCACACAGCTCAATCTCGTGAGCCGCGAGGTGAAGGGAACGCTCAGCATTGCCGCGACCTATACCGTCATCGGCTACTTCCTGCCCTTCCATATCGAGCGCATGAAGCGGCAGATCCCGGGGTTGGAGATCCAGCTGTTCGAGCTCAATCGGGAATCGGTGGAAGAGGGCCTGCTGAGCAACCGCTACGACATTGCGGTGATGCTGACCTCCAACATTCTCAACCCGGAGCTGACGGCGGAAAAGCTGTTGAGCTCGCAGCGCCGTCTCTGGGTGCCCGCCCGCCATCGGCTGCTGGCGGAGAACAGCGTCGGCCTCAAGGATGTGGCCGAGGAGGACTATATCATGCTGACCGTCGACGAGGCCTCGCACAGCTCGATGAAATACTGGAGCCAGACGCCCTATGTGCCGCGGATCACCCTTCGCACGTCGTCGGTCGAAGCGGTCCGTTCGCTGGTTGCCAATGGCCAGGGCGTCGCCATCCTGTCCGACATGGTCCACCGCCCCTGGTCGCTCGAAGGCAAGCGCATCGAGACGATCGCGCTGACCGAACCGATCCCCTCCATGGATGTGGGTCTGGCCTGGAAGCGCAATGCCGAGTTCACGCCGGCGATGGAGGCGGTGCGCTCGTATTTCCGCCGCTCCTTCAGCATTCCGGAATAAGGACAAAGGCAGCGCCATGCCGCCCGACGATCATTCCGCGGCTGAGGTGTGGACGGTTTACAGCCAGCCATCAACCTCTGGCAGGGATGCGGGGGACGCGCTATGAGGATCGCAGGAGCATCTGCATGTACAGCCTCGAGCGCAACGAGACATTTTCCCAGGACATCAAGAAGAGCCGGTTCATCGCCCAGGCTGCCCCGGTTGCCAGCGAAGACGAGGCCAAGGCCTTCATCGCCAGTGTCAGCGATGCATCTGCCAATCACAATTGCTGGGCATGGAGGATTGGCCAGGCCTATCGCTTCAGCGATGACGGCGAACCGAGCGGCACGGCGGGCAAACCCATCCTTCAGGCCATTGACGGCCAGTCGCTCGACGGCGTCGCCGTCGTCGTCACCCGCTGGTTCGGAGGCATTCTTCTGGGAAGCGGCGGACTGGTCCGGGCCTATGGCGGTACGGCGGCCGCGTGCCTGAGGCAGGCGGCGAAGACCGAAATCGTGCTTCGCAGCGAAGGCGAGATCGTTGCCGACTTTTCCGAGATCCCGGTCCTCAAGGCGCGCCTTTGCGCACTCCCCGGCTTCGTGATTCTCAAGGAGGAATACACCGCAACCGGCGCCGTTCTCAGCGTGGCCTTGCCGGAGGCGGCAAAGGAGCAGGCCAACCGACTGGTGACGGATATCAGCCGCGGACGAACAGCCATCCGGTTTGCGGACGACTGAATGGTCGCAACTGGCCAATGTCAGTGAAGGGTGTCGATCGCCTCTTCGCGCAGGAGATGCAGCGCGTCAGAAAGGGCCGCGACCAGGATGTCCGTCAGTTCGTCGCCCTTGTTTTCGACCAGCATGGCCTGGATGGCAGCGTCCTGCTGTTCGAAAAATTGATCGGGTTCATTCGTCATTCCATCAGTCCCTTCATGGTGCCGATTCGTCTGCATCTTTAAGGACTGTTTAACGCCCGCTGGCTTGCGCCGGGCTGTCACGCCCGGCGGCCCTTGAGGGTGGGAACGGGATCACGCCTCGGCTGGTTCCCCTTCGGTCTTGCCGGCGACGATCGCGCCGAACTTGGCGAAGAACTCGCCGGCGAGCTTTTTCGAGGTGGAATCGATCAGGCGCGAACCGAGCTGGGCGATCTTGCCGCCGACCTCGGCCTTGACGGTGTAGGTGAGGATCGTGGTGTCCGGCCCGTCGGCAGCCAGCGACACATCCGCCCCGCCCTTGGCAAAGCCCGCAAGCCCGCCCTTACCTTCGCCGGCAATCGTGTAGGAGTTCGGCGGATTGAGGTTCTGCAGCTCCACCGCGCCCTCGAGCTTCGCCTTGATCGGCCCGATCTTCAGAACGACCTTCGCCGTCATGGCCGTGTCCGAGGTCTTCTCCAGGCTTTCGCAGCCGGGGATCGCCTGACGCAGGATTTCCGGATCGTTCAAGGCTTGCCACACCGTTTCAACCGGCGCCTCGATGCGTTCGCTGCCACTCATGTCCATGATTTATTCCTCCCTCGCCGCTGGCGCGCCCGGCGACCGCGCCCCTCCCCGGGACGGTCGCGCGAGGTTCAGCTTACAGCGCCGACGACGGAAGGCAAGCGGCGCGGCGGCCGCGGCAGGATCAGACGACGACGGCCTGCTCGACCCGGTCCTCGGTGCCGAAGAACGTCAGATAACGATCGACCTCTGCAGGTTCGCCGGTCGCCTTTTTCGGATTGTCGGAGAGCTTGACGGCGGGGCGACCGTTCGCCTCGCTGACCTTGCAGACCAGGGAGATCGGCTTCAGGCCCTCGATCTCGCTCGGCGCGCAGCCGGCGAAATCATTGGTCAGGTTCGTGCCCCAGCCGAAGCTCATGCGCACGCGCCCTTCGAAATGGCGATAGGTGTCGATGATCGCGTCCACGTCCAGACCGTCGGAGAAGATCAGGAGTTTCTGGCGCGGATCCCGGCCCATCTTCTGCCACCAGTCGATGATCTTCTCGCCGCCCTCGATCGGGGGAGCGCTGTCGGGCCGGAAGCCCGTCCAGTCGGCCACCCATTCCGGTGCGTTGCGCAGGAAGGCCGCCGTCCCGTAGGTGTCGGGAAGCACGATCAGCAGGTTGCCGCCATAGAGCCGGTTCCAGTCACGCATGACGTCATAATTGGAAGAACGAAGTTCCGCATCGGTGGTGGCCAGGGCGGCGCGCACCATGGGTAGCTCATGCGCATTGGTGCCGACGGCTTCGAGATCGGAATCCATGGCCAGAAGCACGTTGCTGGTGCCGGTGAAGGCCGGGCCTATGCCTTCCTTCAGGGCCTCCACGCACCAGCGCTGCCAGAGGAAGCTGTGACGGCGGCGGGTACCGAAATCGGAAATCCTCAGCCCCGGCAGATCGCGCAGCCGCTCGACCTTGGCCCACATCTTGGCCTTTGCCCGCGCATAGAGTACGTCGAGCGTGAAAAGCCCCATCTGCCGGGCGACGGTGCGCGAGCGCAGCTCGTTGATGATCGCCAATGCCGGGATTTCCCACATCGTCGTCTCCTTCCACTTGCCGTGGAAGTTCAGCACGTACTGACCGTCCTTCTTGGACAGCTCGTATTCCGGCAGCTGGAAGCTGGCAAGCCAGGCCAGGAACTCCGGCTCGAAGATATGCTTGGTGCCATAGAAGGTGTTGCCGGCGAGCCAGATCGCCTCCTTCTTGGTAAGCCGCAGCGTACGGGCGAAATCGAGCTGCGCGCGCAGCTCTCTCTCGTCAATCTCCTCGGCAAGGCGAACCGTCTTGGTGCGGTTGATCAACGTGAAGGTTGCATCCACGTCCGGGTAGAGCTTCCAGATCATCTGCAACATCAGAAGCTTGTAGAAGTCCGTATCGATCAGGCTTCGGATGATCGGATCGAGCTTCCAGCTGTGATTGAAGACTCTCGTCGCGATGTCGGTCTTGGTCATCCGGTGTCGGCCTTGCAGTCAGCGGCCGGTGCAGACCGCATTTTTCGGCCGGGAGGGCCCCGGCCGTTTCAGTGGTCACTTATCCGGAATCCGCCTCGCAAAGTCCAGAGCCAGATCAGGGACGCGCGGCGGCCGGGCTGTTCTGGGCCGGCGTGTTCTGGGCTGGCGACGGGGCCTGTTCCTGGACCGGCTCGTTGGACGGATTTTCCGGGGCGATTGCATTGCCCCACCACTCCGCGGGGACCCAGACGAGCATGGCCAGCACGATGCCGGCGAGCAGAACGATCAGCACCGGGCGGCCGCGAAAACCCTGGCGGGCCTGCGTCGGCGTCATGGGTTCAGGCCGCATGCCGCGGGTGTGGCGATCGGTGGCGTCGGGCAGGTCGGTTCGGCTGCTCATGGATCTCTCCCTGTTGTGCTTCACGGGGCGGCAGGGCTTTGCCGCATTCCCAAGGCAAACGGGGGGAGGAACGTTAAGTTCCGAACGAAGGACCGCCGGCCGGATCAATAACCGGCCGCGCGGTCGACGAGGTGCTCAAGCGGCTTGCCGCTCTCGAAGCGGGCAATCTGCCGCTCGACATGGCGAAAAAGCGCTTCCACATCGGACGCGGCGGCCGCATGCGGGGTGATGACGACGTTGTCCATGTCCCAGAGCGGGCTGTCGGGGCGAAGAGGCTCGGTCTCGAACACATCGAGCGAGGCCGCGCCGAGTACGCCGTCCTGCAAAACGGCGACAATATCCACCTCGACCTGGCTACCGCCGCGACCGGCGTTGATGAAGACCGGCTTGCCGAGCGCACCGCCCTGGCGAAGCTTGCGAAACAGGGTGACGTCATAAAGGCTGCGCGTCTCGGCCGTCAGCGGCAGGAGCCCGACCAGAATGTCGGTGCGGGCGAGAAACGCGTCGAGGGCTTCGGCGTCGAAGGTCTCGATGCCATCGATCTGCCGCTTGCGCCGCGACCAGCCGACAGCATCAAAGCCCATGACCTTGAGCTTCTTCACGGCGTCCTCGCCCAGAACTCCGAGGCCCATGACACCGACGGTGACGTCGCGGGCTTCCGGCTGCGGCGAGAGTTCGTTCCAGACATGATCGCGCTGCTGGCGCTGATAGACGAGTGCGCCGCGCAGATGCGTCAGGCATTGCAGCACCACCCATTCGCTCATGCGGTCGGTGAGGCTGCGGTCGACGAAGCGCACCACCGGCAGATCCGGCAGTTCGTAGGCGGAAAGGATGTGGTCGACCCCGGCGCCGCCGGAAAAAATCACCTTGAGGTCGCCTGCCCGCTCGAAAAGCGAGGGATCGGGTTTCCAGACGACGGCATAGGGAATGCCCGACAGATCCAGCCCGGCGTTGGCGGGGTCGCCCATGTCGATGACCTCGCGACCGGCAAAGGCGTTCTTGAGCGCGGCGACGACACCGGCACGCGGGAACTTCAGGTCGAGGACGATGGCGTTGTTTTCAAGCATGGCGGGGATCCGTTACTGGCTGACGCTGCCGATTTCGACGGCTTCGAGGTTGAAGGCGGCGGCCATCAGGGCCCGCGTATAATCGGCCTTCGGAGCGTGAAAAATCTCGGCGGCCGGCCCCTGCTCCACCACCTTGCCGGCGCGCATGACGATAACCTCGTTGGCGAGCGCCTTCACCACACGCAGGTCGTGGCTGATGAACAGATAGGCGAGATCGTGCTTCTTCTGCAGGTCGCGCAGTAGATCGACGACCTGGGCCTGGACAGTCATGTCGAGCGCCGAGGTCGGTTCGTCGAGCATGACGAAGCGGGGCTTGAGCACCATGGCGCGGGCAATCGCGATGCGCTGGCGCTGGCCACCGGAGAATTCGTGCGGATAACGCCAGCGGGTCGTCGTGTCGAGGCCGACCTCGTCGAGCGCCCAGCAGACTCTGGCATCACGCTCAGCGGCAGAGAGCGCCCGCTCGTGCACCTTCAGGCCTTCGGCAATGATCTCGCCGACCGACATGCGCGGGCTCAGCGAACCGAAGGGATCCTGAAACACGATCTGCAATCGGTCGCGCAGCGGCCGCATTTCGGCAAAGGAGTAGCCATCAATCTCTTTCCCGACGAAGCTGATGCGGCCCTTGGAGGCGATGAGGCGTGAAAGGGCAAGCCCAAGCGTCGTCTTGCCCGAGCCGGATTCGCCGACCACGCCGAGCGTCTGGCCGGCTCTGAGCACCAGATCGACGCCGTCGACGGCCTTTACATGATCGACCACTTTGCGCAGGAAACCGGACTTGATGGGGAACCAGACCCGGATGTCATCGCCCTGCATGACGACCGGCTTCGTCTCGTCGAGCACCGGCGGCTCGCCGCGCGGCTCGGAGGCCAGCAGCTTCTTCGTGTAGTCGTGCTGCGGGTTGGTGAAGATGTCCTCGACCGGGCCGCTTTCGACGATCTTGCCCCTGGTCATGACGCAAACCTTGTCGGCGAACTTGCGCACGATGCCGAGGTCATGGGTGATGAACAGCATGGACATGCCGTGATCGGCCTTGAGCTGGCGCAGGAGATCGAGGATCTGCGCCTGAACGGTCACGTCGAGCGCGGTCGTCGGCTCGTCGGCGACGAGCAGCTTCGGCCGGTTGGCGAGCGCCATGGCGATCATCACACGCTGGCGCTGGCCGCCGGACAGCTCGTGCGGATAGGCGGTCAACCGCTTCTCCGGATCACGGATGCCGACCTGACGCAGAAGCTCAAGGGTCCGGACCCGGGCTGCATCGCCGGCAATCGCCTGGTGCAGCCCCAGAATCTCGCCGATCTGCTTTTCGATGGTGTGGAGCGGATTGAGCGAGGTCATCGGCTCCTGGAAGATCATGGTGATATCATTGCCGCGCACGGCGCGCAGCTCGCGCTCCGACGCCGTCATCAGGTCGCAGCCCTCGAACAGGATCTGTCCGGAAGGGTGGCTCGCTGCCGGATAGGGAAGCAATCGCAGGATCGAGGCCGCCGAGACCGACTTGCCCGAGCCGGACTCGCCGACCAGAGCCACGACTTCGCCGGCGGCAATGTCGAAGGAAACATGATCGACGGCGAGCGTCTCCTTGCCTCCCTGATGGAAGGCGACCGAAAGGTCGCGAACGGAAAGAAGCGGAGCGGTCATGATGAGAGGCTTTCCAGCAGAGATAGGAGCGTCGGCTCGTCCGGGCGCAGCATATCAAGTGCTGGCGCCGCTGATATCCCGGCAACTGCGAGACTATTGTCTTCCGTCAGGAAGTGGCTGCAGTCGGTCGCCAGCGCGGTGGCAAGGTGGATGGCATCCGGTAGCCTCAGTCCCTTCCGATCTGCGCGAAGGCCAGCTGCCGAAACCAGAATGGGTTTGGTAATCGGGCAAGCATGCAGCCATTCATTGTCCGAAAGCACATTAGAATAGTAGTGCGCCAACGCACTGTTGCCATCCCGCATAGGCACGACGAGCAACTCGGAAAGGGTCAGTTCGCTGGTTGCAAATAATCTTCCCGTGCGCTTCCGCCCGGAAGAGAACATTTCGGCCAATCGGTCGCTGACAGCATCGCGCCGCTCGAAGGCGGCAATGAAGATGTTGGTATCCAGATAAATCCGCACGCCTCAGTAGTCCCACTCGTCGCGCAGTTCGCGGATCCGGGTGACCGCTTCCTCGGCGCTGACCGATGGATGGCCCTCTGCCTTGTACTTGCGGATCATTTCGAGGGTCTCCTCGATGGACAGCGGCTTCTCTCGCACCGAACTAGGCAGCGGATCGGACGTCGGACCGTTCTCCACCTCGATGACGACGCGCACCGTGGCCTGGTCCTCCAGGCCCTGACGCAGGTCGGCAGGCAGGTTCTCGACCGGATAATGATCGCGCACGATCTTGTTCATGACTGTCGCCTCACCGAAAGGGATGGCGGCATGGTGCCACAAAAGCACACGAAAGACGAACCGCTTCTCATCGGAACGTTTTTCTCGGATCAAACGCGTCGCGCACCGCCTCGCCGACGAAGATCAGCAGCGACA
>DAIMJJ010000004.1:0-36906 GCA_036722275.1 Rhizobium sp.
TCACTCCTCCTCGCGCTTCACCCGATACTCGCCCGTTACCTCGTCCTTGACCAGCGTGCCCATGGCACCGGTCTGGCGCTCCTTCTCGGCCGCCTTGGAGCGGGCCGCGAGCTTTTCGGCGTCCGACACGAAGCGGCGATAGAGGAAATAGGCGCCTCCGATCAGAATGACGAAAAAGATGATCCGCGACATGTCCCCCCTCGCACCTTAGAGCCCGTATCTGCTCCACAATGCCTTTTCCTCCAGCGTATCGGCAAGCCCCGAGGCCGCGGCTGCAGCCATGTGCTCCATGCCGGCGGCGCTTGCGCCCACGCCCGGCAGTCTGCGGCCGAAGAAATCCTTGGAGCCCGAGACGAGTTCAAGCTTGGCATCCCGGCCGTAGCGCCTCTTGATTTCCTCGCGCATGTCGCCGAGGCTGTCGACGAGGCCCAGTTCCAGGCCGCGGCGCCCCGTCCAGAACAGGCCGGAAAACAGCGACGGATCATCGGAGAGCACGGAGCCGCGCCGCGCTTTCACCATGTCGATGAAGATCTCGTGGATCTCGGCCTGCAGCGACTTCAGGTAATCGATGTCGCTTTCCTTCTCCGGCTGGAACGGATCGAGGATGACCTTGTTCTCGCCGGAGGTATAGACACGACGTTCGACGCCGATCTTCTTCAATAGCTCAGGGAAACCGAAGCCGCCGGAGACGACGCCGATCGACCCGACGATCGAGGTCGCGTCGGCAAAAATCTCGTCGCCCGCAAGGGCGATCATGTAGCCGCCGGAGGCCGCGACATCCTCGACAAAGACCAGCACGCGCTTGTTCTTTTCCTCGGCCAGCGCCCGGATGCGGTCAAAAATCATCCGCGACTGCACGGGCGAGCCGCCCGGCGAATTGATCGACAGCGCCACGGCGGGGCTGTCCTTCATCGAGAAGGCCTTCTCCAGGGCGGGCGCGACACTGGCAAGGTTCAGTTGCGGCTTGAAACGGCTGCCGCCGCTCATGATCGCGCCGTGCAGACGGACGACCGGGATCACCAGCCCGTCATTGCGGAACCGCTTGGGCACCAGACGCTTCAACAAACCTGCCATCGATCGCTTACCTCGCACTGTCGTTCATGTCACCGAGATGTAAGAAGCGAGGCCCCAAACACAATGGCAGACACGCGAAATTCAACGCCCGCTGCGGGCGTAGCCGGCACGGCCATTGTTGAGGTCGTCGACAAAAGGCGAGAACTTGTGGCTGTCGGGATCATCATGCATCAGGAGCGGTGCACGTAGGTTGAGCCGGGCGCGCGAGCCCTTGATCGCCGATACAAGGATGCGAACCGCATTCTCGCCTTCCCGCGGATAGACGGGTGTCACCTCCAGCCCGCCAAAGCGCCGGCCGCAGGCATCGATGATCTCGGCGATCGATTGCGGACGGGCGATCAGCGACAGCTGGCCGCCGGGCACCATGATGGCGCCGGCCGTCCTAATCCAGCCTTCGAACAAGCCCTCGGTCATCGCATGGGCCTCGGCCTTGAGCTGGTCCGGCGTCTTGCGATCTCCGGCATCGTTGAAGGGCGGGTTCATGATGACGTGGTCGAAGCTGTCATCGGCCAGACCGGCGGCGACCCGGGCCCGCCCCGTCAGCGTCACATCCGCTTCAAGCACGCTGACCCGGGAAGAGAGTGCGGCGTTCTGCGCCAGCGCCAAACTCTTTTGCGCATAGACCACCATGTCCGGCGATCGCTCGACGAGGGTTACGCACGCCTGAGGCAGCCGCGCGGCAACGGCAAGCCCCGCCGCCCCGGCGCCGGCGCCGAGATCGGCGACGCGGATCGGACCTTTGGCCTCCACCAGCGACGCCAGCAGCATGGCATCCATGCCGGCGCGATGGCCCCGGCCCTTCGGCTGGACGAGATGAAAGCCGCCGCGATGGAAGGCGTCGACGGTTTCGGCAACGGGCAAGGCTTCAGGCACGGTTCAGTTCACCGGATCACGCAGTTCGTCGCCGAGACCGGCATCCTTCAGGATTTCGCGCGCCTCCTCGGCGCGGTCCTCTTCCACCAGAAGGCGGCGCGGCAGCATGCCGAGCGAGCCTTCAAGAATGCTCATCGCCTGATCGGCGATCATGCAGGAAATCCCAGCGTCTTTCATCAGGCTCTCGGCGAAGGACAGGAGCACGGCGTCGTTGCTGCGGATAATCTCGTGCATGGCGCCTCAAAAGCCTCCCTAAAACGGTCGATGCGGCCGATTCGGGCTTGCCCATCATGCGGCCGCTTTTTATTGTCGCGCCGAGAATGCAATAGGAGTCCGGTGCGTTGGGCGTAGTCATACCGCTTGAGGAAAGCAAAAACAAACAGGCATCCATCCAGCCTCTGGTGGACCTGACCAAGCCGGGCATGGAAAGGGTCAACCAGCTCATCCTGTCGAAGGCCGGCTCCGACGTGCAGATGATCCCGGAAGTGGCCAATCATCTGATCTCGTCCGGCGGCAAGCGGCTGCGCCCGATGCTGACGCTCGCGTCCGCCGCGCTGTTTGACTATCGCGGCGAAGGCGACGTGAAGCTGGCGACCAGCGTCGAGTTCATGCACACGGCGACCCTGCTGCACGACGATGTGGTCGACGAGAGCGACCTGCGTCGCGGCAAGTCGACGGCCCGCATGATCTGGGGCAACCAGGCCAGCGTCTTGGTCGGCGACTTCCTGCTAGGCCAGGCCTTTCGCATGATGGTCGAGGTCGGCTCGCTTGAAGCCCTCGACGTGCTCTCCGCCGCCGCCTCGGTGATTGCCGAGGGCGAAGTGCTGCAGCTGTCCGTCGCCAAGAACATGGAGACCACCGAGGACGACTATCTCTCGGTCATCCGCGCCAAGACCGCGGCGCTGTTTGCCGCTGCCGCCGAAGTCGGCCCGATCATCGCCGGCGCCGACAAGGCGGGTCGCAATGCGCTTAAATCCTACGGCATGAATCTGGGGCTCGCCTTCCAGCTCGTCGACGATGCGCTGGACTATGGCGGCAAGGCCGCCGATCTCGGCAAGAATGTCGGCGACGATTTTCGCGAGGGCAAGATCACGCTGCCGGTCATCCTCGCCTATCGCCGCGGCACCAAGGAAGAACGCGAATTCTGGCGCGAAGCGATCGAGCAGGGGCACAATGATGACGCCCGGCTGGAAAAGGCGCTGGGGCTCATTACCAAGTATGGCGCCCTCAACGACACGATCGCGCGCGCCCTGCACTATGGCACGATCGCCCGCGACGCGCTGGCGCCGCTTCCCGAGACGGCATGGAAGTCGGCACTGATGGACGTGATCGATTTCTGCATCGCCCGGGTCAACTGAGGCCGGCGGGGTGGATCCTTGCGGGGCTGCTTCAAAAAAGCCATTCTGTGCAGGTTACATGCCCGCATTCTGGGGTATCCACAGCCCGTGGCGGCTGGTCATCGATTCTTGAAAGGCTCTTTCATGCGGCAAAGTCTTGCCATCCGTCTGCTTGCCGGTACGGCGCTCGCCTTCCTGGTCGGCGTCTTCCCCTCCGGCATCGTCCTTGCCCAGACCAGTGACGCGGCGAAGCCCGCCGAGACGCAGACCTTCGATCCGGCAAGCGTCGACACCTTCTCCGGCGCCTTTCTCGCCGCCCGCACGGCCGATGCCGATCGGGACTATCCGACGGCGATCGCGCTTTATCGCAAGGCCCTGTCGTTTTCGCCGAACGAGCTGGACATCCAGGAACGGCTGATGATCGCGCTGTTCATGAACGGCGACTTCGACGACGGTGTGAAACTGGCCGAGGAGCTGAAGAGCGACGAAGCCGTGGAGCGGGTGACGTCGGTCGCCCGCGCGCTCGAAGCCATCCGCAGGAAAGATTTCGCCGGCGCCGAAAAGATCCTGAACTATAGCGGCCCGAACGATCTCGACCGGCTGATGAACCAGCTGCTCGTCGCCTGGACGAAGGTCGGCGCCGGCCAGGGCAAGGAATCCCTGAGCCTCGTCGAAGGCCTCAAAGGTCCCGAATGGTACGGCATCTTCCAGCGTTACAATGCCGGCGCGATCGCCGCCATGATCGGCGATGTGGAAGCCGCGCGGCGCAATTTCGTCGATGCGCTGACCGACAAGTCGGGTGCTGCGACCGCGCCCGACACCTTCACCCGCACGGTCATTTCGCTAGCCACGCTCGAAGCGCAGCAGGGCAACAAGCAGAAGGCGCTCGACGCCATTTCCGCCGGCGACGAGCTGATCGCCAATTTCGCGCCGTTCAAGGCGCTACGCCAGCGCATCGAGGCCGGTGAAAAACTGGAACCGCTTGCCAAGACCGCGGCCGAAGGCGCGGCCGGCGTCTTGTTCTCGATCGGCGGCGCGCTCAACCGTGACGGCGCCGAAGACACGGTCATGCTCTATCTGCAGCTCGCCCGCGCGCTCGACCCGACGAGCGCCGACACGCTGATCATGCTTGGCGGTATTGCCGAGGCGGCCAAGCAGCCGGAACGGGCGATCAGCCTCTACAAGGAGGTTCCGGCCTCTTCGCCGATGCGCCGCATTTCGGAACTGCAGCTCGGCCTGACGCTCGCCCAGACCGGCAAGGTCGAGGAGGCGCGCGCCCATCTCAAATCGCTGATCGAGTCCGATCCGGCCGATATCCGCAGCTATCTCGCCTATGGCAGCGTCCTGTCCGATGCCAAGGATTATGCCGCCATGGCCGCAAATTACGACAAGGCGGTCGAGGTGATCGGGCCCAATCCGGCCAAGGGTTACTGGTCGATCTTCTTCCAGCGCGGCATTGCCTATGAGCGGCTGAAGAATTGGGACCAGGCAGAGCCGAATTTCCGCAAGGCGCTTGAGCTCAATCCGGACCAGCCGCAGGTGCTCAACTATCTCGGCTATTCCTGGGTCGACATGAACCGCAACCTGGAAGAAGGCCTCGACATGATCCGCAAGGCGGTCGAGCTGCGTCCGGACGACGGCTATATCGTCGATTCGCTCGGCTGGGCCTATTACCGGCTCGGCAAGTTCGATGATGCCGTGCGCGAACTGGAACGCGCCATCGAGCTCAAGGCCGGCGACGCGACGATCAACGACCATCTGGGCGATGCCTATTGGCGGGTCGGCCGCAAGCTCGAGGCCACCTATCAGTGGAAGCGGGCGCTGGTCTCCAAGCCGGAACTTGCCGAGATCCCGAAGATCGAAGCCAAGCTCAAGGACGGCCTGCCGGAGCTGTCTCCGGAGGTTGCCGCCAAGAGTGGCGATGCGGCGCAGACGGGCGCGATGACCGCGGCCGAGAAGAGCCAGGCTGCGGCCGGCGAAGATGGCTACACAGTCAAGGCGGGCGATTCGCTCTGGGGGATCGCCACCGAGGCGTTTGGCGACGGCCAACGCTTCATCGATCTCATCAATGCCAATCCGGGCCTCAAGCGCAATCCCGACCGCATTTATCCCGGTCAGCAGCTGAAGATGCCCAAGAGCGGCAACTGAGGTCATGCCGATCCGCGAGACGAGCGAGGTGGCGCCGTCCAAGATCAATCTGGCGCTGCATGTCACCGGCCAGCGGGCCGACGGCTATCACCTGCTCGACAGCATTGTGACCTTCGCCGGTGAAAGCGACCGCCTGCGCTTCGGGCCGGCCGAACGCGACAGTTTCTCGCTCAGCGGCCGTTTCGGGCCGCTCCTGTCGGCCGGGGCCGAGGGACGGGACGGCAATCTCGTGCTGAAGGCGCGCGACCTGCTGCGCGAAGCCCTGGCGCTTCAGGGCCAAACGACGACTGCGGTCGCCATCGCGCTTGAAAAGAACCTGCCGGTCGCTTCCGGCATTGGCGGCGGTTCCGCGGATGCGGCAGCAACCCTTCGCGGACTGATCCGCTTCTGGGAGGTGACGCTTCCACAGGAAACGCTCTCGGCGCTCGCCCTGAAGCTCGGAGCCGACGTGCCCATGTGCCTGGAAAGCCGGCCGCTGCGGGCAAGAGGTATCGGCGAGCGGATCGATCGGCTGGAGACCATGCCGCGCTTCGGCATCGTGCTTGCCAATCCGCTGAAGGCCGTCTCCACGCCGGAGATCTTCCGACGGCTCACCGAGAAGACCAATCCGCCGATCGACGCGCCGCCGCAGGACGCAGATCGGCAGGGCTGGCTTTCCTATCTCGCCTGCCAGCGCAACGACCTCGAACCGCCCGCGCGGGCCATCATGCCGGAGATCGCCGAGATTTCGAACCTGCTTCGCGAAGCCGGCGCGCGCCTCGTGCGCATGTCCGGATCCGGAGCCACTTGTTTCGGGCTCTTCAACGATCTTGCAGAGGCGCAGGCCGGGCAAGAACGTCTCGCGGCGCTCCGGCCCGACTGGTATTTCCAGGCGTCTGAGACACTCTGAACGCCTGCATTCGACGTAACCGCTACCCCGACCATGGCTGACCCAAAGCCGGCGCACGCCCGCCTGTCAGGCGCGCGCCTGCCGGGCGACCCAGGACGGCACCAGCTCGCTTATAAGCCGCTTGGGCTTATGGCCGAGCGCCAGTTCGCCGAGCGCCATATTGGAACCGATGGCGGACAGCGCCTGCTTCTTTGGGAGCAGCAAGCCGCTCTCCAGTACGGATGCCCTGTGGACGAGACGCTTGTAGAAGGGGCGCCGGTGCAGCCGCGACGGCGAGAAACGGGCCGGCACCCGGTTGAGCGCCATGTACTCGCCGATCTCGTCGACCCAGCCGCTCAAGGGACGCGCTCCGGCCTCGATCAGAAGCAGCCAGTCACCCCGCGCCGCGGCGACGACGTCCTTCAGGTCCCATATCGTGTAGAACCGGCAGCCGGCAGCGTCCGCCACGCGCGACGAACCGTCGGATGATCCGTGATCGAGCACGATCACGTCGCTCACCAGCCCCTCGACCGCGCCGGCGACGAGGACGGCGAGCGTCTGGGCAAGCTCAGGCTCCTGATCGCGGCATTCCATCATCACTGTCAACATGCCCTATCTCTATCGCATCGCACAAATGTTTGCCATCATTCCGTTTGTCGTTTTTGTTCTTGCATTGTTCTCCTTTTCGCGTTAGGAATTTAGTCATCGAGCCGGGGATGATGGCCCCGCGAGGAGCAAAGATGAACGAGCTGTCTCTTGTGGCGCGGGCTGCCTTCCAGCCCGCCAATACGGCAGATATTGCCGATGCACTGGTCGCCGCCTCGGGCCTGCGGATCGATATCGACCGCCGTCGCGGTCGCGCGGCGGGCATGAACCCCGCCGGTCGCTTCGAACCGCAGGAACGTGTCACCTTTGACGACGGCTGGGAGAGCCTCGAGGACCTGGCCCCCTTCCGCACGGAAGTGCAGGTCGAACGGCCGCGCAGCGTCATCACCCGCAACGAATCTCCGGACATTCCCTTCGACCGCTCGATCAATCCCTATCGCGGTTGCGAGCACGGCTGCATCTATTGCTTTGCCCGGCCGACCCATGGCTTCATGGGCCTGTCGGCGGGCCTCGATTTCGAGGCGAAGCTGTTTGCCAAGCCGGACGCACCGAAGCTTCTCGAGCGCGAACTCGCCAAGCCCGGCTACAAGCCGCGCACCATTGCGATCGGCACCAACACCGACCCCTATCAGCCGATCGAGCGGGAATGGCGCATCATGCGCCAGATCCTCGAAGTGCTGGACCGCGCCAATCATCCGGTAACCGTGGTCACCAAGTCGGCGCTGATCCTGCGCGACCTCGACATCCTGTCCTCCATGGCCGCACGCGGTATTGCCAAGGTGGCGATTTCGGTGACGACGCTCGACCGCAAGCTCGCCCGCACGATGGAGCCGCGTGCCTCGACGCCGACCAAGCGGCTGGAGGCCATCAGGGCCTTGAGCGAGGCCGGGGTTCCGACCGGTGTGATGATGGCGCCGGTGATCCCGGCACTCAACGATCACGAGATCGAACGGGTGCTGGATTCGGCCAAGGCGGCGGGTGCCAGCGAGGCGGGCTATGTGCTGTTGCGCCTGCCGCTGGAGGTCAGCCCGCTGTTTCGCGACTGGCTGCTGCAGCATTATCCCGACCGTTACCGGCACGTGATGTCGCTCGTGCGCTCCATGCGCGGCGGCAAGGATTACGACGCCGAGTTCGGCAAGCGGATGAAGGGTGCCGGTCCCTATGCCTGGCAAATCAGCCGCCGCTTCGAGATGACCACCAAGCGCCTGGGGCTGGTTCGCCGCGGCATGCATCTGCGCGACGACCTCTTCGTTCCGCCGGATGGCAGCGGGGTCCAGCTGTCTCTGCTGTGAGGCGAGGCGGCGCGTAGGGGACGTCTCTGTCTCGCCTCCGGTCGCCTGCCTCCATGAATTCGACCGGTCGGCTTCGTGCTGGCCGGTGAGAATGACGGACGCCGCCGTCCGTCGCTGTTTCCGGTGCGGTCCGCCGCCTCGCGCCGGAAGAAAGGTCCCTGGCTGCCGCTCCGACGGTATGCTTCCCCCTGCCCTCCGTCGGTGCCAGGGACTTGCAGGAGATCGGGTGCGCGTGCGATTTCTGCCGCATGAAATCTCGCACGCCACCCGATTCTCCGAACCTCTTTTCCGATCTGCCGACGGGCCCCGATTTCGAGTTCGAGCGGCTGGCCGCACGGCGCGGCTTGTTTCCGGTGGCCGGCACCGACGAAGCCGGGCGCGGGCCGCTGGCCGGTCCTGTGGTCGCCGCGGCCGTGATCCTCGATGAACATGACATCCCCGAAGGCCTCGACGATTCGAAGAAACTGACGGCTGCGCATCGCGAGCGCCTGTTCGACGCCATCATTGCCCGCGCCACCGTCTCGATCGCCTCGTCCTCGCCGCGCCACATCGACGCTCGTGATATCCGCAAGGCGAGCCTGGACGCCATGCGCCGCGCGGTAGCCGGGCTGGCGATTGCCCCCGGTCATGTGCTGGCCGACGGGCGGGACGTGCCGGACGGGCTCATCTGCCCCGGTCGCGCCGTGGTGAAGGGCGATTCCCGCTCCCTGTCGATCGCCGCCGCCTCGATCATTGCCAAGGTCACCCGGGACCGCATGATGACCCGGGCCGGTCTCGTCTTCCCCGCCTATGGCTTCGAGACCCATGCGGGCTACGGCACAGACCGGCACAGGACAGCGATTGCGGTGCACGGCCCCTGCCCGCTCCACCGGATGAGCTTTCGCCCGCTGCGCAGCGACGCCGCCGAGATCAGCGACTGAGGCGGACTGCAGAGCGGTATCCGCCTCCAGGCGCCAGCGTCCCTGGGCCCGTTCGGAAGCGCCACCGCCGGATTTGGCTACCTTGATCGCCCTGCATCATGGAACATTCCTCAACCCGGAGCGGTCCATCGCGTACGCGACCGCGCGCGCCGGGACGCGCCAGGCTGGCCAGCCCCCCGCGCGGTGCGGCCCGGGCCTTATGGCTGAAGATCAAACGAAAAAGGCCGGGTGCTGCCACCCGGCCTTGATCACATCACAGATAAGCTGGACCTCAGTTGAGGCGAGCCTTGACCTCGTTGACGGCGCCCATGAACAGGGTGTCCTGGACGCCGGCATCGGCCTTCTTGACCAGAACCGCTTCGGCGGCGGCAATCGCCAGATCAACGGCTGCGGAACGGACCGCGTTGACGGCGTCGGTTTCGGCCTGCTTGATCTTCTGCTCGGAGAGCGCATTGCGGCGCGCTACGAACTCTTCGGTCTTTTGTTTGGCTTCGGCGGTCAGTGCGGCAGCTTCGCGTTCGGCTGCAGCGACGATGCTGGCAGCTTCGGCTTCGGCCTCCTTGCGCTTGCGCTGGTATTCGGCCAGCACGTGCTGAGCCTCTTCCCGCAGGCGCTTGGCTTCGGCCAGCTCGTCACGGATCTTGTCGGCGCGCGCGTCAAGCGACTTCGCCATCATGCCCGGAACCTTGAGATAGACGATCAGGGCAAGGAACAGGACCAGACCGACGAAAGCGAAGAATGTTGCGTCGAAATGCATGTTCACGCCCCCTGCTTTCCGGCGACGCCGCTGACGGCGGCCTTGATGTCGGCGGCGGTTGCCTTGGTGCCGATCAACTGTTCGACGACGGCACCGACCGTATCAACGGCAATGGTGTCGACTTCGGCGAATGCCTTCGCCTTGATGTCGGCGATGCGGGCCTCGGCGGCGGCAACCTTGCCGGCCAGTTCCGCTTCGACGGCGGCGCGCTCGGCATCGGCCTTGGCCTTGGCCGTGTCGCGGGCTTCAGCCGCAATCTGCCCGGCCTTGGCCCTGGCAGCGGCAAGCTCACGCTCGTAAGTTTCAATGGCGCTATCGGCCTCGGACTTCAGCCGTGCGGCTTCGTCGAGATCCTGGGCAATCCGGTCATGCCGGTTTTCCAGGATGCCGCCAACGCGCGGCACGATAACCTTCTGCATGAGCACGTAGAAAAGACCGAACGTGATCACCAGCCAGAGCAGCTGGGACGCGTAGGTCGACTGGTCGAACGGCGGGAAAACGCCACCGCCATGCCCCTCTTCGTGGGCAACACCGGTCTCCGTATGAACTTCGCCGTGTGCGGGTGCTTCTTCCGTATGAACCTGACCCTGTGCAGGGGCAGCTTCGGCAGGAGTCTGGCCCGGCGCCGGAGTTTCCTGCGCATAGGCGGGGGTCACGAACATGCTCACCTCCAGGTGTATTCTAAATGCGAAGGATCACGGCCGCCTCAGGGCGGGCCGTGACCCCAGAACCCGGCCGGTATTAGACGGCGAACAGGAGGAGGAGAGCGATGAGCAGCGAGAAGATGCCCAGAGCTTCCGTAACGGCGAAGCCGAATACCAGACGGCCGAACTGGCTGTCAGCGGCAGACGGATTGCGCAGAGCGCCGGACAGGTAGTTGCCGAAGATGTTGCCGAGGCCCAGAGCCGTGCCGGCCATGCCAAAGCAAGCCAAACCTGCGCCGATGAACTTTGCTGCTTCCGCTTCCATGAATGAACTCCTTCGAGATGGTTGTTGCGGCAAATGACAGACGCCGGTTGGCGCCGATGTCGGTGATCCTTAGTGCCCGCCCGGGTGGATGGCGTCGTTGAGGTACATGCAAGTCAGTACCGCAAAGACATAAGCCTGCAGGAAGGCGACGAGGAACTCGAGACCCGTCAGGGCGACGGTCATGATCAGGGGCAGTACGGCACCGCCGACGCCCAGCGCACCGAGGGTTCCGAGCGAGGCGACGAAGCCTGCGAACACCTTGAGCGTGATGTGTCCAGCCAGCATGTTGGCGAACAGACGAATGGACAGCGAGATCGGACGCGACAGGAACGAAATCACTTCGATCGGCACGACCAGCAGCAGCAGCGCCGCCGGCACGCCGGAGGGCACGAAGAGCTTGAGGAAGCCGAAGCCGTGCTTGAGAAAACCGTAGACCAGAACGGTGCCGATCACGAAGATCGCCAGCGCGAAGGTAACGATGATCTGGCTGGTGACGGTAAAGAAGTAGGGCACCATGCCGAGCAGGTTCGCGGTCAGCACGAACATGAACAGCGAGAAGACCATGGGGAAGAATTTCATGCCGTGACTGCCGGCGCCTTCGCGCAGCATCGAGGCGACGAATTCATACGACATTTCAGCGACCGACTGCGCGCGGCTCGGGATCAGGCCGCGGTTCGAGGTCGAGAAGTAGAGGAAGGCCGAGGCGCAGGCGACGGTCGCAACCATGAAAAGCGAGGCGTTGGTGAACGAAAAATCAATCCCGCCGATCTCGATCGGAACAATCTTCTGGATCTGGAACTGATGAGTCGGATCGTTTGACACCGTCTGTCTCTTTCGCTTTTAGCCCGCCCGCGGGCGGAGGTCTGCCTGTACTTGCGCGTCGCGACCACAATCAGCCGGCGTCGCGCTTATTCCCTGCTTCGCCACCCCGGTCCGCCGGATGGGGCGTCGCCACCTTGCCGGCACTCCTGAGCACGTTCAAAACACCGGCACAGAACCCAAGCAAGAGGAGCACGATCATGCCCCAGGGCGCAGTACCGACAAAACGGTCAAAAAGAAAGCCCAAGACTGCGCCGACAATGATCGCGGAGATGAATTCGCTCGACAGCTTCATGGCCTGCGCATAGCCCTTGCGGCTCTGCTCGGCCCGCGCTTCGGCGGCCTCGTCGCTCCGCGTCTCAACACCCTTGACCGCCAATTCGGCAGCCAGGCGCCTGCGACGCTCTTCCAGACCCTCTTCTCGGTTATCGGTCATGCCCACCTCCTCACCGTTCTGCGTTTTTACGGACCCGATCGGCCCGATAACACTGTAGATACGGCAGGATTTGAACCCTTCCAGCCCGTCTTGAAGTCGCGCGCACCATAATTTTGAGCGCCCCCATAGTCAAGGCATTGGGAGCGCAACTTTCACCACAAATTAACCGCGGAAAATCATAGACTTAAGTCGAAAGGACCGAATCTTGGGGAGCATATGGCGGCAAAAGTCCGGCAACGGCCGCGCATGGCGCCGTCTTTTGCCCTTCGTCAGCTCCAGCCGCCGCCATAGGTCCGGTAGAAAACATGAAGGCCAATGCGGCCGACCTTCTTCATGGTGCGCGCCCAGGCCGGGCGCACATAGATGGCGTGATAGTGGGTCGAGGAGCCGACTTCCTTCAGCCAGATCTTGCCGGCGGTGACGGCGAGTGCGACCTCGCGGGCGACCTTCCAGTGGTGCTGGGAGTTGACGCGATCCTTGATATTGTCGCAGGCAAAGGAGAACTGGCAGCGGTTGCGCCAGTCCTCATTCTGGTAGACCACGCCGCAGATGGTGTCGGGATAGGCCGGATTGCGGACGCGATTGAGGATCACCTGCGCCACGGCGGCCTGGCCCTTCACCGATTCGCCACGCGATTCGAAGTAGATGCCGGAAGCCAGGCACTGCTGCTCGCGGGCGGAAAACACCGAGGGCGGCAGGACACTCGCCGCCCAGGCGTGATCCTCCGGCCCGATCTTCGGCACGAAGCGCCCGGCTTCCGGTTTCTTCGTGAGGACGGCGTCGAAAGGCGAGACGCTGGCGAAGTCCGGCTCGGCCGGCGCATAGGCCGTTGCCAGCACATCAGCCTGGCGATTGGTGACCAATGAGGCGAGCATGGGCGGCACACCGATGTCGGCTGCCGGCTCGGGCTTCTTGAAGTAGAAGGCGGCGAGCTCGACGGGCTTGGCCTTGGAGCGAACGAAGGCGGTCAGTTCGGACGATTTCTTTTTCGGGTCGAGCAGCGAGGAGGTGCGCTTCAGCACAGAACCGGCGGTGAAGGCCTTGGGCGGCTGCATCGTCTCGACCGCAAGCACCCTGCCCTTCTTCAGGCTGCGGGTGACACGGTCCTCGTCCGGCACGGGATTGTTCGTGGTCTTGCCGCCGTCGAAGGCGATCTTGCGGCCGTCCGGCAGCAGAAGGCCGTTCTCGCGGCTGAGCATCGAGGCGGCGGTTGCATCGGCAAAGGCGAGTTGGGCCTGATGCACCGATCCGGCCGGCGAGGCGGTCAGGACCATGCGCCAGTTGTTGGCCCCGCGGTCGGCACCACTGATGAGGCCGGCAAGATCGGACTGGGCGGCAATGGAGGGAAAGGCGAGCCAGGAGACCAGGCCAAAAACCACGGGCGATGTCCACCGTTCCAGACGCGGGGCGGACAGCTTCAGCAGACGGCTACTCGGACGCAATACCGGTACTCCATACATGACGACGGCTATATTAGAGAAATATCCGGCATTAACCTTGATGCTTGGTTAACGCTGGCGTCATGCAGGCACCGTCATGACGCAAAAAACCGCCGGAAGACGGCGGTTTCTGCGATTTTCCGGAGGTGAGCCGTCAGATGATGACGTGTGAGCCGAGTTCGACCACGCGGTTGGCCGGCAGACGGAAGTAGTCCGACGGGTCGGTCGCGGTGTTGGCAAGGGTAATGTAGAGGCGATCCTGCCAGTAGGGCATGCCGGATTTCGCATCGGGAACCAGCTTGCGGCGTCCGAGATAGAAGGAGGTCGACATGATGTCGAACTTCAGGCCGCCGCGTCTCAGATTGGCGAGCGCCTTGGAGACATTCTGGTTCTCCATGAAGCCGAAGCGGATCTCGACGCGCGAGAAACGTTCCGACAGCTGCTCGACGAGAAAGCGCTCCTCTTCATTCGCCCTCGGCCGGTTCACGGTCTTGATGGTGAGAACGATGTTGCGATCGTGGATGACGTGATTGTGCTTGAGATTGTGTAGGAGGGCGGCCGGCGCGGTTTCGGGATCGCTGGTGAGGAAGATCGCGGTGCCGGCGACGCTGACGGGGGCGTTCTCGCTCTTCTTCTCGATCGAGGCAATGAAGGCGGCCAGAGGAACGTCGGCATGACGGGTCTTGGCAAAGAGGATCGCGGTGCCGCGGCGCCAGGTCCACATGACCACGGTAAAGCCGGCGGCGAAGAGCACCGGGACATAGCCGCCGTCATGCACCTTCAGCATGTTGGCGCCGAGGAAGACGAGTTCGAGGGCAAAGAGCGGTGAAAGCAGCGCCACCGCCGTCGTCATACTCCACCCCCAGCGACTGCGCACGAAAGAGAAGGCCATGATGGTGGTGACCACCATCGCCCCGGTCACGGAAATGCCGTAGGCGGTCGCCAGTGCTTCCGAGCTCTGGAAGAGCATGACGAGGGCGAGCACGCCGAGAAGCAGAAGAGCGTTCACCGTCGGCAGATAGATCTGGCCGGTATGGGTCTCGGAGGTGAAGAGGATCTGCATGCGCGGCAGGAAACCGAGATGGATCGCCTGGCGCACGAGCGAGAAGGCGCCGGTGATGACGGCCTGGCTGGCGATGATGGTTGCCGCGGTGGCGAGGATGACGACCGGCAGCAGCGCCCATTCCGGGAACATCAGGAAGAAGGGATCGGAGGCGGCTTCCGGATGCTTCAGCACCAGCGCACCCTGGCCGAGATAGTTGAGCACCAGCGCCGGAAAGACCAGCACGAACCAGGCCCACTGGATCGGACGGCGACCGAAATGCCCGAGGTCGGCATAGAGCGCCTCGGCTCCGGTCACGGTCAAGAACACGGCCCCCAGCACGACAATGCCGAGGAAACCCTCGCGCAGCAGGAAGTGAACCGCATGCCAGGGATTGAAGGCAGAGAGGATCCCGAAATCGTCGGCGATGTGGAAGACGCCGCCGAGCGCCATCACCAGGAACCAGACGGCCGTGATTGGGCCGAAGAATTTCGCCACGGCGCCGGTGCCGTGCGACTGGACGGCGAAGATGCCGATCAGGATACCGGCGGAAATGGGCACGATGAATCGCTCCAGGTCCGGCGTCACCAGTTTCAGGCCCTCGACCGCGGAGAGAACCGACAGAGCCGGTGTAATCATCGAATCGCCGAGGAAGAGAGCCGCCCCGATCAGCCCGAGGATCATCAGGAGGGCGCCGTGCCCGGCGGCGCTCTTCGACAGGAGCGCCAGCAGGGAGAGCGTGCCGCCTTCGCCTTCGTTGTCTGCCCGCAGCAGAAAGAGCACATATTTCAAGGTGACGATGATGGTCAGCGTCCAGATGATCAGGGAGATCAGGCCGATGATCTCCTCGCGCAGGATGCCGCCATCGGCGATCGGCTTCAGCGCTTCGCGAAATGCGTAGAGCGGGCTGGTGCCGATGTCGCCATAGACGACGCCGACCGAGCCGAGACCGAGCCAGAAGAGGCTGCGGAAGTCCTGGGGCGTCGCCGGTACTTCAGTGTTTTCCTGATTCATGGGGCACCTGGCTCGTCAGAGCCAGCCTTTCCAGCGAAAGAAGACGAAGGGAATGATGGCCGACAGCAGCATCGCGCCCAGCGCAAGCGCGTAGCCGAACTGCAGATGCAGTTCCGGCATGAAATCAAAGTTCATGCCGTAGATGGAGGCGACCAGGGTCGGCGGCAGGAAGACGACCGAGGCGATCGAGAAGATCTTGATGATGGCGTTCTGCTCGACATTGATGAGACCGAGCGAGGCATCGAGCAGGAAGGTTATGTTGTTGGACACGAAGCTCGCATGTTCCGACAGCGACTGGATGTCGTGGGCAACGATCCGGCACAGTTCGTCCGCCTCGTGATCCTTGCGGATCAGCGGCAGGGAACGCAGAAAGGTGACCAGCCGCGACAGCGACATCAGGCTGTCACGCGCCTTGCTGACCAGGCGATGATGGCTGGCAATGTCGAGAAGCTTGTCCTCGAGGAAACGCGGCGGCCGGCGCTTGGCCGTCTTGCGGTCGACAAAGACGTTGGCGGAGAGCGTGTCGAGGCGGGAGACGGCAATCTCCAGCACCTCGGCCGTCCGGTCGACGACGGTCTCCAGCAGGCGGGCCATCATTTCCGCGCCGGTGCGATACTTGCCGGGAACCCGCTGCAACGCCGAACTGAACAGGGAAAAGGCCCGCGGCTCCGCGTAACGGATGGTGATGAGGCGATTGCCGCTCAGAATGAAGGCGACGTCGGTCAGTTCCGGCAGATAGGTCTCGACGTGGTAGACGAGCGAGCCGGTCATGAAGACGACATTGTCTTCGACATAAAGACGGCTCGAGGGTTCGATGTCCTTGAGGTCTTCGCGGGTCGGCAGCGGCACGCCGACCAACCGCTCGGCCAGCGCCTCTTCCTCCCGGTCGGGATGGACGAGATCGAGCCATAGAATGGCCGGGTCAAGCGATGTCCGCGCATCGCTTGCGAGAATGACCTCAGCAGCTCCGTCGGATCGGTACGCCCTGATCAAGTTCGAAACACTTCCATGGCGCCCCGCATCTGGCCGCTGCTCGTCACAGCGCGCGAACAAACACCTCGCCGCAGAAAAACGCAAGAGACTTGTTGCGGTGGAAACCAGGTACCCCGCGGTCACGGTCAGCCACCCGAGGGAGCAAGCCTTAGGGTTTTGCGAGGTGGCCATCATGGTTGATTTGAATCAAAGCACGCCCGACCTCCGCCGTTACTATCCCGCGCATTGGGGGTAGCAACTTTCTTGGAGGATAGACTATGGCAGACAAGTCACCTGCTCTTCTTCCCAGCCTGTGGTCGGACAATCCCTTTGCGGAACTGCGCAAGGAGATGGACCAGGCTCTCGAAAGTTTCTTCGGCAAGAACAAGCTTCCGTCCCTTGCCGAGGGAAAGGACTTCCTTTCACCGTCCATCGATGTGGTGGAAAACGATACGGCGATCGTGCTGACCGCCGAACTGCCCGGCATCACCGAAGAGGACGTCGACGTCTCCATCCACAATGGCGTGCTCAGCCTCAAGGGTGAGAAGAAGATGGAAAAGAAGGACGACAAGGACAATTACCATGTCGTCGAGCGGCGATACGGCAGTTTCCAGCGCTCCATGCGCCTGCCGCCAAGCGTCGATGAGGCCGCCGTGGCCGCCAAGTTCGACAAGGGTGTCCTGACCGTCACCATGCCCAAGAAGCCGGACGCTGCTCCGGCTGAACGCAAAATCGCGATCGAAAAACAATAACAGATCGCGCTATCCCGCCGCCCCTATCCGCCTGGGGGCGGCGGTCGATTTTCTGAAGGCCGCCTTTGGTGACGGCCACCGCCTCATTCAAACACGATCGACGGCGCGGCGCGGCCCGAGCGGGCCTGCACTTCCTTCCACACCTTGTCAGCGATCTCGCGATAGACCTTGGCCTGCGGGCCTTCAGGATCGGAGACCACGACCGGCGATCCGGCGTCCGAGGTCTCGCGGATGGCGATCGTCAGCGGCACTTCCCCGAGGAAGGGCACGCCGATCCGCTCCGCTTCTGCCCGCGCGCCGCCATGGCCGAAGATGTCATAGCGCGCGCCCGTATCCGGCGCGATGAAATAGCTCATGTTCTCGACGATGCCGAGCACCGGCACCTCGACCTTGTTGAACATGTTGAGCCCCTTGCGGGCGTCGATAAGGGCAAGGTCCTGCGGAGTCGAGACGATCACCGCGCCGGACAGCGGCACCTGCTGCGCCATGGTCAGCTGTGCATCGCCCGTGCCCGGCGGCATGTCGACGACCAGAACGTCGAGATCGCCCCAGGCCACCTCCCGCAGCATCTGCATCAGCGCCGACTGGACCATCGGACCGCGCCAGATCATCGCCGTGCCTTCATCGACCAGGAAGCCCATGGACATCGCCTTGATGCCGAAATTCTCCATCGGCACGATGATGCGGTTCTCGATCTGCTTGGGGCGGCCGGTGATGCCGAGCAGCTTCGGCATGGAGGGGCCGTAAACGTCGGCATCCAGGATGCCGACCTTCAAGCCGTTGGCCTTCATGGCAAGCGCCAGGTTCACGGCCGTCGTCGACTTGCCGACGCCCCCCTTGCCGGAAGCGACCGCGATGATGGCGCCGATACCAGGAATGTTCTGACGCGCGGGGCGCTGGCCGGACGGAGCCGGGGCTGGGGCATGCGCGTGGCCGTGGGCTGCCGGCTGCGGCCGCGCGGCGGGTGCGGCACCGGCCTTGCGCTCGGCCGTCAGGCTGACCAGCGCGCCGCGCACGCCGGGCATGGCCTTGACCGCACGCTCGGCCGCCTGGCGCAGCGGCTCCAGCTCGTTGGCGCGCTCGGAGGGCACGGTGATCGAGAAATAGACCTTGCCGTCGGAGATGAAGACATCGGAAACCATGCCGAGGGTGACGATGTCGCGCTCGAAATCGGGACCGCGGACGGTCTTCAACGTTTCCAGAACCTGGTCTTTCGTGACTGCGCTCATTCCACCCTCTTCGTGTTCGGCTGCGGCCGGAGCCGGCTGAGCCCTAGATAGTGGACGGGGACGGCTTCGCCAACCGGAAAAGCGGCGGGATCAGGGAAGCGGGCCTGCGGCGGAAGGACCCGGGCGAGCATGGCGGAGCCCTGCTCCATAGGCTGTCGGTGAAAAAAGAAGACCGCCGTGAGCTTTGCCCGGAGTGGCAGGCATGCTCAACGACGGTCTTCTCTTGCCGCACCTTTTGCAGGTGACTTGCAGCGTCCCCTCTGGACTTGTTTCTATCCATGCAGAAACCGTGCCAAACGCCGCCAGATCGGCTAAATGTTTGATTTTCCATCGAGCGAAGGCAGCTCAAAAAACGGATCCGGAAAGCGGCGGCAAAAGGCTGCCCGCCTTTTGTGCGTCGGCGCGCGGCGCAAGGACAAATTTGAGGCAGCGGCTGTCGCCGCGAGTGCGTGGCGCGCGCAGTTGATCGGATCCGGAGCGGACACGTGGCCCGGCTCCGCCCCTGCTCACTTGATGAGACCGAGCCTCAGCGCCTTGGCCACCGCCTGGGTGCGGTTGACGGTATCGAGCTTCTTGGTCGCGCGGTTGAGATAGTGATTGATGGTATGCTCGGAGAGGCCGAGGATCTCGGCGATTTCCACGCTGGTCTTGCCGGCGGCCGTCCAGTTGAGGCAGTCGATCTCGCGTTCCGTCAGCATGTCGGTCGCGCGGTTGTCGAGTTCGCGGATCTCGGCCAGGCGGTTGTAGACGTGGATCGACAGAAACATCAATTCCATCATCTCGACCGGATTGAACGGCGGCCGATCGCCGGCAAACGACACCGCCCCGCGCATGCCGGAGGCATCGTGAACCGGGAAATAGGCGCCGCGGGGCATGCGGTAGCGCTCGAACATCGCGCGCGAGACGTCGGTGGTGCGCGCGTCGCGTTCCTTGGCGACGCTCTCTATGTCGTAATTGAACGGCGAGGTCGCGGTGCGCAGACGCACGAGCACGGGGCTGGATGCGAGCAGCGCAACCTGGTCATATTCGGCAATCAGGTCCGCCGGCCAGTTGGTGATGATGGAATTGCTCGACAGGTCCAGCGAGGTCGGTGACGGCAGGTTGAGCACCATGAAGGCGCGCGCACCATAGTGCTCGGTCAACCGCTTCATGAAGCGGAAGACATCGAACTGGGTCTTGAACCCACCAATGTCGGCCACATAATCCGCGATGCGGTTGGAGCCGTCAGTCTCAATCATGCTCATTGTATAGTTTTCTTCGCGAAGCCCTACAAAAGACAGGCGGCAATCCCTGCACTGCTGGCCCGCTTCCCCCGAAACACCATTGAACCACACATGACAATCGTCAAGAAGCTCTTCCGCACGCCGCCCTGCAAAATCGCGACCGATCTTTGTTGACACACTGTGGAAGAGCGAGATCGATTGCGGTAGACCAGCATGCCGGATCGCCTGCGAATCCAGTCTGCCGACGTAATGGACCATAGCCGCAGAACCATGGCACAGTCCAGCAACTAACTCGATTTTACCGTAAACCCTGCCGACAGCGGGCCGGATCGCGGCCAGTCAAAACAGCATTCATCGGGAGAACACCACATGTCGTCACACCACGCGTTTACCGGATCGATTCTGGATGAGACCCGCCTCGAACTCGGCGAGGGACCGGTCTACGATCCGGACCTCGACTGCCTGTGGTGGTTCGACATTCTGGGCAAAAGCCTGCGGCAGCTCGACCTCCAGTCCGGAACGGCAACCGCCCATGCGCTGCCCTTTCTCGGCAGCGTCATCGCCCGCATCGATGGCCGGCGCCACCTGATCGCCTCGAGCGAGGGGCTGTTCCTGCGCGACCTCGCCTCCGGCGCATTGACGCTGCACTGCGAGCTCGAACCGGTAAGCCTCGGCAATCGCTCCAATGACGGCCGCCTGCATCCGAGCGGCGCGCTGTGGATCGGCACGATGAGCAAGACCGCAGAGACCGGCGCGGGCGCGATCTATCACGTCGCGGAAACGACCGTGACGCGGATCTTCGATGCGGTGAGCATTCCGAACGCGATCTGCTTCTCGCCGGACGGCAGCACCGGCTACTACACCGATTCCAAGGTCAACCAGCTGATGCAGGTGCCGCTCGATCCGGCAACGGGCCTGCCCACCGGTCCGGCGCGCGTGCTGATCGACGGCAGCGACCAGCCCGGCGTGTTCGACGGCTCGGTCTGCGATGCCGACGGCGACATCTGGAACGCCCGCTGGGACGGTGGCGTCGTCAATCGCTACGACGCCACGGGCCGCCATATCGCACGCTACGACATGCCCGCCCGGCGGGTGACCTGCCCCGCCTTCTTCGGCCGCAATGCCGACCGTCTGGTGGTGACCTCCTGCTGGGAGGGCCTCGATGCGGACGGACGGGCAGCCGATCCTTTGGCCGGCGCGACCTTCGAGCTCGGCGTTCCGGTCAAGGGCCGCATCGAGCCGGCGTTCCGGCTCTAGGTCGAACCACGGGCGGCGTCACGCGGGGCAGGCGGCAGCGGTCGGCCTGCCCTTCCGCTACGCGACGAAAAAGTTCCGGCAAGCCGCAAAAATATAGCCCGGCGTTTTTCCGGAACGAATGAAGGGCTTGGGCATTTTCCTCTCGAACCGACGCGGTCGGCTCTGCTCTCGCCGAGCGGCCGCGTTTTTCGCAAGACCATCTCAGAGGAAAGGTAGTCTACCATGAAGAAGACCCTCAACGCTTTTGCCGCCGCCGTTCTGTTCGGCTCGACCGCGATGGCCCCGCTCGCCTACGCCCAGGACGCCAATGCGCCGGCCGCCGGCACCCAGGCACCCGCCGCCACCGGCACCCAGGCTCCGGCCGTGCCGCCGGTCACCGACCCGAATGCTGATGCCGCGGCCACCACGCCAGCTGCGGGCGCTGCGACCTCCAACATGGCCGCGACCTCCGACACCTATCTGACGGAACAGAGTGAAACCCAGATCAGCGCCAACAACTTCATCGGCCAGTCGGTCTACACGTCCGGCGATGAATCGATCGGCGAAATCAACGACCTCATTCTCGAAGAAAAGGGCGGCATCGTCGCGGCCGTGGTCGGCGTCGGCGGCTTCCTCGGCATCGGCGAGAAGGACGTGGCCGTCCCGATGAGCAAGATCACCGTCACCCGCGATGCGGACAATGTCGATGAGCTGCGCCTGACGACCATGGAAACGGCTGAAAGCCTGAAGGCCGCTCCGGAGTTCAAGCGTCTCGACGCCCAGGCGGATGCTTCCTCCACCATGACTCCGACCGACAACACCACCACCTCGTCGACGGTTACCAAGTAACCTGGAACGCGGGACGTGTTGAATGATCAGGGGCGGTGCTGCGGCACCGTCCCTTTTTCTTGTCCGCCCCGGCAACCGGCATCACCGCCTGAAACGTTTCAGGCAATGGCCCGCTCGACCAGAGCGAATTCGTGATGATGCTCATCGAGGTAGCGCAGCGTCGCGGCGGCGTCGGCCGGCTTGCCGAAATAGTAGCCCTGCCCCATACCGCAACCGAGACGGCGCAGTTTTTCCGCTTCGGATGCGGTCTCGATGCCTTCGGCCACGACTTCGAGGTCGAGGCCTTCGCACATGGTGACGATCGCCTTGATGATGTGCTCGGAGGTGCGGTCGGTGGTGATTGCCGAGACGAAGGCGCGGTCGATCTTGACCTTGTCGAAGGTGAAGTCCCGCAGCCGCCCGAGGCTGGACTGGCCGGTGCCGAAATCGTCGAGCGAAATGCGAATGCCGGCGTCGCGCAGTTCACCGAGGATCCGGCGCGCCGTGTCGGCCGACGTCATCACTGCGGTTTCGGTGATCTCCAGCTCCAGGCGACGGGGATCGAAGCCGACCTCAGAGAGGATAGACAGCGTGTTGAAAGTGGTCCGCGGATCCATCAACTGCGCCGAGGACAGATTGAATGACAGGAACAGCTCGCGCGGCCAGGCAAGCGTCGCCTCCGCCGCCTTGCGCAGCAGGGTTTCCGACAGCATGTCGATAAAGCCACGCTCCTCGGCCAGCGGCACGAAAATGGCGGGCGAGACAAATCCGAGATCGGGATCGTTCCAGCGGGCCAACGCCTCGAAGCCGACGACACGATTGTCGGCGAGCGAGACGATCGGCTGGAAATGCACGTCGACATTGTCGGTGATGATGGCATGGCGCAGCGCCTGCTCGAGCTGGGTTGCGCGCTTCATTTCCTGCGCGATTTCGCGCGAATAGACGGTGATCTGGCCGCGGCCGCGGCGCTTGGAGCGATAGAGCGCCGTCTCGGCGCTCTTCATCAGCTCCTCGAAATCGGCACCGGCAAAGGGATAGACGGCAAAACCAAGCGAGGCGGACAGACGGACATTGCGGTCACCGAGATCATAGGGCGCCGACAGGACGTCCTTGATCATCTGGCCGGTGCGCTCGGCGCCGAGACGTTCGAAGACCAGCGGCAGGATGATCGCGAACTCGTCGCCGTCATGGCGGGTCACGGTGGCGCCGTCCGGCACGCAGGCCTTCAGCCGATGCGCCACCTGGCAGAGGATTTCGTCGCCGGCGACCGAGCCGAACAGATCGTTGATCGGCTTGAAGCCGTCGAGATTGACGATGCCGACGGTGAAAGGAGCCGGATCGGCGGCGCGTTCGCTGGCCAGCAGCCGGACCTTGTCGCGCAGACGATAGCGATTGCCGAGACCCGTCAGCTGGTCGGTATAGGCCATCGCCTGAAGCTCGTTCTGGCTCACCTGAGGCAATGTTGGTCCGGCAGGGCCCATCGGCTAATCCTGGATAGAATCCTCTCACAGACCTACAGGATGGGTTTCAAACATTAAAAAAGAATAGCGATTTCGAAGAGTTGCTTATGGATTCTAACCCCTCATTTAGGGGGTTGACGCTTGCCTCAACCGGCCGAGGCGCCCTTGAGCTGCGGCGCCACGCGCTCCAGCACGGCTTCGACGGCATCGGGGCTCAGCGGTTTCAGGATCACATCGTCCATGCCGGCAGCAAAGCACTCGTCGCGGTCCCGTTCGAAGGCCTGCACCAGAACGCCAATGACCGGCGTCGCCCGCCCTGTGCCCCGCTCCTCCTCTCGGATGCGGCGGCAGGCCTCGAAACCGTTGAGGAGCGGCAGCGTGACGTCCATCAGCACGATGTCCGGCCGCAGTTCGCGGCAAAGCCTGACGACCTCTTCGCCATCGGCGGCGATCCGGTAGGAGAAGCCCAACCCTTCAAGGATCTGCGAAAAGACGATCTGGTTGATGTCATTGTCCTCGGCGACCAGAACGAGGGGCGTGGTGGTGCGCGCCGGCTTGGCGCTCGATGCCGTCTCGGCGGTGCTGATTTCCCAGTCATCCGCGGCCTTGGCCGGTTCGAGCCCCGCCAGCCTTTCCATGACCAGGAAGGCAAGCTCGGTATCGAGCTGGAAGCCGTCGAGCGTGATCGTGCCGATCCCGTACTGGTCGGCCACTTCGAGGCATTTGACGTCCATCTCCGTGTCGACGACGATGAGATCGATGACCACGCCGACGGAGCGGGCGACATTGAGGAAGGCGTCCTGTTCGACGGCATCGCGCACGCAGCAGGCGTCGAGGCCGAGCTTCTGCAGGGTCTTGAGGCATTTCGCCTCGAATTCGGTGTCGGTGGTGACGATCAGCGCCTTGCGACCGACATGCACCGGGCGGATGTCACCGGCCGAGACATGCCTTTCATGCTGGCGCGGCGCGTGCGCGGAGGCGGCCGATGAGGACGCTGCGCCGTCCGCCAGACCGTATCCGGCATCGGCAAAACTGGTGACCACGAAATAGCGGCCCGGCTTGCCCACCCGCTGGCTTCTCAGCAGCACGCGGTGACTGCCGGATGCGGCGGCCGGCAGATCCACCGTGGTGGCCGAGGGCGTGCCGGTTTCGAGCACGTGGCGCGTCACGCCGGTCAGCTGTCCGGCGATTTCGTCGGGAAAGGCATGCGACAAGGCCCCACCCAGCACGCTGTCGGGCTGGAGGTCCATGAAGCCGCAGAACGCCTTGTTGACCGCGACCATGCCGAGATTGCGATCCTGGACGAAGACCGGCTGCGGCAGATTGTCGAGGATTTCCTCGGTCAGCTGCACGCGCTCCATGTCGGCACGCCACTGCTCCTCGCGCTTTTTCTGGTCGGTGATGTCGGTGATGACGCAAATGCCGTGACCGGAGGGGAGCCTGCGTTTGGAGAGCCGCGTCCAGCGGTTATGCCCGTCCTGCTGCTGGACCTCGGAGCGCTCGCGCCAATGGGCGGCAATATGCTCGGCAATCCATTCCTCCCGGCTGTGCGTCGATTCGCTCTTGCCGTTGGAGGGCAGGCCACGCCAGCCACTGTCATAGAGGGCGCCGAGATAATCCCTGAGCCGGGTGCCGGGGGTGAGGAATTGCGGCGGAACGGGGAAATAGTTGCGAATGAGACGGCTGGCATAGACCAGTTCGTCATTGCGATCATAGACGAAGAAGGCGGCCGACAGCGCTTCGGAGACAGCGTCGAGCATGGTCGTCTGCATCATTGCATCCGATACCTCGCTGACCATCCGCCATTCCTCTTCGGCCTGTCCGTTATAGGACTGGTGCAAACGCGTTTACGCTGGCGTCTGAAACACAGGGTGCCGGATCCAAGGTCCGAGCGCACACTGTCTTTCGCAGACGCGACCAGACATGCCGAAGAAAAAGCCTTGATACGGCTAAGGGGAGGAATGAAAGACGCTTCGACGCCGTCTTTCCCCCTGCTGGCAGGCCAGCCGAGCCGGGAAAACATTTCAAGTCTGCGTTGAAACTATCGGCCTAAGCTTAAAGTGAGCTTAATGGCCTTTGACTGCTGTCCCGCTTTTGCGCACGCAATGCAGTTCCCGCTTCCCTCGGCGACGCGAATCCACGAAAATGAAACGATGAACATCAAGCAACTGTCCGAAACGCTGGTCAACCAGATCGCCGCCGGCGAGGTCATCGAACGCCCCGCGAGCGCCGCCAAGGAACTCATCGAAAATGCCATCGATGCGGGTGCGACGCGCATCGAGATCGCCACCGCCGGTGGCGGCAAGAGCCTGCTGCGGGTTGCCGACAACGGCTGCGGCATGGAGGCCGACGATCTGGAACTTGCCATCCGCCGGCACTGCACCTCCAAGGTCAGCGACACGCTGTTCGACATCCGCACGCTCGGCTTCCGCGGCGAGGCGCTGCCGTCGATTGGGTCGGTCGCCCGGCTCAGCATTGCCAGCCGCACGCCGGGCAGTTCCGGCGGGGCGGAGATCGTCGTCGCCGGCGGCAAGGTCTCGCCCGTCAGGCCCGCGGCCGCCAATCCCGGCACCACCGTCGAGGTGCGCGACCTGTTCTTTGCCACCCCTGCCCGGCTGAAGTTCCTCAAGACCGAGAAGGCGGAGGCCGCGGCGATCACCGAAGTGGTCAAGCGCATGGCGATCGCTTTTCCCGCGATCCGCTTCGTGCTGTCGGGCAGCGACCGCTCGACGCTGGAACTGCCGGCGACCGGCGACGATCACCTCGCCCGCATCGCCCAGGTGCTCGGCACCGATTTCCGCGACAACGCCATTGCGCTCGATGCCGAACGCGAGGACGTTCACCTCGGCGGCTTTGCCGGCCTGCCGACCTTCCATCGCGGCAATTCCGCCCATCAATACGCCTTCGTCAACGGCCGCCCGGTGCAGGACAAGCAGATCCTCTCGGCCATCCGCGGCGCCTATGCCGAGACCATGCCGCAGGGGCGCTATCCGGTTGCCGTTCTGTCGCTGACGCTCGATCCGGCGCTGGTCGACGTCAACGTGCATCCGGCGAAGTCGGATGTGCGCTTTCGCGATCCGGGTCTGGTCCGCGGGCTGATCGTCGGCGCCATTCGCGAGGCGCTGAAGCGCGAGGGCGACCGGGCCTCGACCACCGGCGCCGGCGGCATGCTGCGGGCGTTCCGGCCGGGCTTCCGGCCTGCGGCCACGGCCACGCCGAGCGGCAACTGGAGCTTCCAGTCCTCGCCCTATCGACCTTTCGACAGCCAGCCCGCACCCACGGCGACGGCTGCCCCTGCCCCGTCCTTCGGGTTCGGCGAGGCGGCGCAGGCGGCCTTCGGCGAAACAGCCCTGCCGGCTGCACGCGCCGACGCGTCCCCCTCCCCGGCCCCGACGGCG
Organism: Rhizobium sp.; assembly: GCA_036722275.1. GTDB lineage: Bacteria > Pseudomonadota > Alphaproteobacteria > Rhizobiales > Rhizobiaceae > Allorhizobium. The sequence goes on from DAIMJJ010000004.1 coordinate 26,693, forward strand.
ACCGCCGAGCCGGTCGCCTATCCGCTCGGCGCGGCGCGCGCCCAGGTCCATGCCAACTACATCGTCGCGCAGACCAAGGACGGGCTGGTCATCGTCGACCAGCATGCCGCCCATGAACGGCTGGTGTTCGAACAGATGCGCAAGGCGCTCTCCGGCCGTCGGCTGCCGTCGCAAGGCTTGCTGATCCCCGAGATCGTCGACCTGCCGGAAGAGGACTGCGACCGGCTGATGACGCATGCAGAGTCCCTCGAACAGCTCGGGCTCGCCATCGAACGCTTCGGCCCGGGCGCCATCGCGGTGCGCGAAACGCCCGCCATGCTGGGCGAGATGGACGTGCCGGGACTGGTGCGCGAGCTTGCCGACGAGATCGCCGAATGGGACACGGCGCAGGGCCTTTCCGCCAAGCTGGAGCATGTCGCCGCCACCATGGCTTGCCATGGCTCGGTGCGTTCCGGCCGGCTTCTGAGGGTCGAGGAGATGAACGCCCTGTTGCGTCAGATGGAGGAAACACCCGGCTCCGGCCAGTGCAATCACGGTCGGCCGACCTATGTCGAACTCAAGCTCTCCGACATCGAGCGCCTGTTCGGCCGCAGCTGAGGCCTCCGAAAGAACTGGAAATCGCGACGATGGCGCGTTATGGCAGTTTTATTCGTCGCAGGAGACACCGTCACATGAACCGTTTCGAAGGCGGAAGCCGGGAAGCCAAGATCCGTTATCTCGATGCGGACTTCCAGATCCTGTCTCCGGGTTCCTATGTGACCTGCGCGATCACCGGCCAGCCGATCATGGTGGACGAGCTGAAATACTGGAGCGTTGCGCGTCAGGAAGCCTATGTGGATGCGGCCGCCTCGTTCGAGGCGGAGAAGCGCGCAGGCGCCCTCCCCAACCAGAAGCGCTGATCGTCTAGGCCGGCTGCTTCTTCAGCCGGCGCGCCCGGCAGACCTCGATCGCCTTGTCGATCAGACGGTTCGGTGCCATCGGATCGTCGAACACCATCTCCACATCGACCACGCTGATGCGCTCGAGCAGCGCCTGCGAGCGACCATGGCCGCCGATCAGGCGCACCCTGTCCTTGGCGGTCGTGGCCAGCGTCAGGCCCTTGGCCTCTGACCGGGTGATCAGATCGTCGATCTCGTCGTCGCTCAGATGGTGATGGTCCGGGAAGCCGCGGGTCTCCTCGACCGTTGCGCCGATCGTCTCCAGCGTGCGGTAGAACTTTCCGGGGTCGGCGATGCCGGCAAAGGCGAGCACCCGCCGGCCGGCGAGACCGGAATTGCCCTCGGGCTCGAGCTTGGCGACCAGCACCGGCTTTCCCGCCCGGGCCGCCTGGCGCACGAGGGCGTCGGCGGCATTGCCGTCGCCGACCTTGAGGATGGCATCGAGCTGGCGCATCTGCACGGAAATGGGCGCACGCACCGGACCGGAGGGCACGATATGGCCGTTGCCGATGCCGCGGTGGCTGTCGACGACGACGAGCGCGCAATCGACGGTCAGCCGCGCGCTCTGGAAGCCGTCATCCATGATGATGAGATCGACGCCCTCCTTGACCAGCCGTTCGGCGCCGGCGACGCGTCGACGCGATATCACGGTGAGCGCCTCACGGGCCAGCAGGAGCGGTTCGTCGCCGACGTCGACCGAGCGATGATGCTCGCAGTCGACGACGGTGGTGACGTCCAGTGATCCGCCATAGCCGCGGCTGAGGAAACCGGGCTTCAGCCCCCGGGCCTTGGCAGCGCGGGCAATCGCAAGCGCCGTCGGCGTCTTGCCGGCGCCGCCGACGGTGAAATTACCGACGCAGAGGACCGGAACCGGTGGCGCGTGGCGCCGCTTGGTCCCCATGCGATAGCCCGCAATCTTGCCGTAGAGGAAGGACACCGGCGCAAGGCCATAGGCCCGCCAGTCTGCCTTCATCCACCAGAACGGCGGTGCTTCCGATACCATGTCTCCGCAATCCCCAGTTTGCGCCGCCTCTCCCGCGGCCTCAGGCGCGGCAGGAGAGCCCAAGCACGGCATGCTCGTCAAGCCGGGCGCATCATTTTGGCACGGCCACCTAGGCGAGCACGGTTTCGAGTTCGGTGATGTCGTTGAGGAGAACGTCGCAGGCGTCCTGGAGCGACTGGCGCGATCCGGTGCCGGAAAGCACGGCAACCTTGAGGCCGGCGCCGGCACTGTGGCCCATGTGCAGGTCGTGATTGCTGTCGCCGACGACGGCGACCTGATGCGGGGCAAGCCCGGTTTCGGCGCAGAAGCCGAGCACCATGCCCGGCCCCGGCTTAGTGCCGTGACCGCTGTCATAGCCGGCGACGAAATCGACATAGTCGTCGATGCCGAAGCGCCGGACGGCCACGCGGATGGAGCGCTCGTTGTCGCTGGAGGCAATCCCCAGTCTCAGGCCCCGCTCGCGCAGGCGGGCGAAGAGCGGCTTCAGTTCCGTCACCGGCACCGAAAGCTCGGCGGCGCCGGCAAACAGATCGTCGATCAACGGCACGAGATCTTCAAGCTCGAACGGAGCGCCGGCGGCAATCAGGCCCTCGGCGATCTCGCGGGTGTTGGCGGCGGCAAACAGACTGTCGGGGGCGATGTGGCCGGTCGCCGGATCCATGCCGCAGATCCGCAGCAAACGATCGGCCAGCGTGACATCACCGGCCGCGGCGATCAGCGCCACCTGGCGGTTGACGGGCTCCCAGCTCGCATCGAAATCCAGAAGCGTTCCGTCCTTGTCGAACAGAATGCCGGCAATCTGCGCAGACTGAGCCATGATCCCCTCCCCCATCGACCCGTCAGCCGAGGCGCGCAGCACGCGGCTCGAGCTTGGCCTTGACGGTCAGCGGATTGATATAGGGCTCGAGCCCCTTGACGGTGGCCATCAGCGCGCCGCGCATTTCCTGCATGCTCTCCATGCCGGCGTCGATCATCTTGTGACGGGCAAGTTCGTTGCTCATCAGAAAGTGCACGGCCTTGGCCAGCATTTCGGCATCGCGCACGATGCGGGCGCTGCCGCTGCGCACCAGCCGCTGATAGCTCTCGCGGAAATTGCCGACCTTGGGGCCGGACAGCACCGCGCAGCCGAGCATGGCCGGCTCCAGCGGGTTCTGACCGCCGTCGCCCGTCAGCGACCGGCCGACGAAGGCAATCTCGGTCAGGCGCAGATAAAGGCCCATTTCGCCGATCGTGTCGCCGAGGAAGACATCCACATCGGGGGTGATCACGTCATCGCGGGTCCGGCGGGCGACCTTCATGCCACGCTCGACCATCATCGCCTCGATTTCGTCGGCGCGCTCGGGATGGCGCGGCACGACGATCGACAGAAGCCCGGTATGCGCCTTGAGCGCCCGATGCACCATGGTCGCGATCTTCTCCTCGCCCTCGAAGGTCGAGATGGAGGCCCAGGTCTTGCGCTCGCCGATCTGCTGGCGGTATCGCTCTAGCACCGCGGCTTCGCAGGGCGGCGCGTCGCCATCGACCTTGATATTGCCGGAGACATGCACGGGCCAGGCGCCGAGATCACGGAAGCGTTCGGCATCGAGATCCGACTGCGCAATCACCAGGGCGAGCTTCGAGAAAAGCTTCTCGGCCACCGAGGAATGACGGGACCAGCGCGCAAAGGAGCGGTCCGACATGCGGGCGTTCACAAGGATCTGAGGGATGTGCCGCTTGTCGAGTTCCATCAGCGTCGTCGGCCAGATTTCCGATTCCACCGAGATGGCGATGTCCGGCTGCCAGTAGTCGAGAAAGCGGCGCACGGCGGGGCGCACATCGAGCGGCACATATTGATGAAGGATCTCACCGTCGAGGCGGAAACGGGCAAGTTCCGCGGAGGTCACGGTGCCGGTGGTCAGCAGCACATTGATGTCGCGCCGGCGCAGCTCACGCATCAGCGGAACGATCGCCAGCGTCTCGCCGACGCTTGCGGCGTGCATCCACACCAGCGGGCCGGCCGGCCGGTCGAGTGCGGGATAGCCGAAGCGCTCGAGGCGACGGGCCCGGTCTTCCTTGCCCTTGGCAGCGCGCAAGGCCAGCAGCGGTCCCGTCAGCGGATAGGCGGCAACGCCCATCCAGCCGTAGGAGGCAATGACCAGCGATGCGAGACCATCGCTCAATGCCATGGGTTGGAACCGTTTCTGTTCATCATGAACGCCATTTCGCCCTTTCCGGGGGTGGCTACGCAAACACTTTAAATGCTTCGAAACTACGTTTTAAAAGTGACATGCGGCAACGGCCGGGCCTATCGTCCACAGGCCGTTCCCGAAAAAAGTCCTTAGCTTTCGATCGTCTTGCCGCCGGGGGTCAGGAGACGGTGCATGTGGACGATGAAATAGCGCATATGGGCGTTGTCGACCGTCTGCTGCGCCTTCGCCTTCCAGGCGGCCAGGGCGCTGGCATAGTCGGGGAAGATGCCGACGATATCGAGAGCCTCGAGATCGCGGAACTGAACGTCTTCCAGGCTCGACAATTCGCCGCCGAAGACGAGGTGAAGAAGCTGCTTGTTATCGCTGGATTCCGTCATTCTCGGTTTCTTTCCATTCGGACTGTTTGTCTCCTTCCTCTGCTCGATTTCGCGGCAAAGGTCAACCGCGCGGCAGAAGGAGCAGATGCTTCAGAAGGTCGGGCAATTCGGCATCGATCGCGGCGCAGAGTTCGCCATGGCTCACATCGGCGCGGTTATAGCGCAGCAGATCGCCAGCCAGGTCGACCAGCCGGCCGCCGGCGCGCTCGAGGATGAGGTCGGCGGCCGCGAGATCCCAGTCGTGTGAGTTGCGCTTGACCAGCGTGGCGTCGATCCGGCCCTCGGCGACCATGGCGAGCCGATAGGCAAGCGAGGGGATGTGCTCAACGCGCTCGATGCGGGCGCGGATTTCGGCGTCGAAGGCCGAGACAATGTCCTGCGGGGTGGCCACCCGCAGCCGCTCGCCGGGGCGATGCGGCGCGACCGTGATCGGGTCACCGTTCTTCAGCGCCGGGCCGTCGACACAGGCGGCGAATTCCTCGTCGAGTGCCGGCGCCACCAGCACCCCGGCCATCGGTCGCCCCTGATGCACGACCGCGACGCTGACGCACCAGGTCTTGCGGTTGTTGATGAAAGCGCGGGTCCCGTCGATCGGATCGACGACGAACAGTGTATCACAGGAAAGCCGCGCCGGATCGTCGTCGGTCTCTTCCGAGAGCCAACCATAGTTCGGGCGGGCCTTGCGCAACTGCGCCTCGAGGCAGCGATTGGCGGCATAGTCGGCGGCACTGACGGGGGAATGGCCCTCGTTCTTCCACCAGACTTCCGGCGACTGGCCGAAATAGCTGAGCGCCACGGCACCGGCGTCACGCGCGGCCTGGACGATCAGCGCCAGATCCGCCTGCCAGTCGAAGGTCATGTTGCCCGTCATTTCCGTCTCTTTCGGCCCGCCGTCTCAGATACCCGCCGATCAGCGACCGGCAAGGGTCATGCCCTCGATGGCGATGGTCGGAGCGGCGACGCCGAACTTGCGATCAATGTCATTGGCCGGGGTGGCCCGCATGAACATGTCCTTCAGGTTCGAGGCGATCGTCACCTCCGAGACCGGATAGGCGAGCTCGCCGTTCTCGATCCAGAAGCCGGTGGCGCCGCGGCTGTATTCGCCGGTGATCATGTCGACACCCTGGCCGATCAGCTCGGTCACGTAGAAGCCGGTGCCGATCTGGCGGATGAGGTCCTCGGGCGCGATGGTGCCCGGTTCCAAGGCCAGATTGGTCGAGGTCGGCGAAACCGCCGTGCCGCCGCGCGCACCGCGGCCGTTGGTGTGCAGGCCGAGTTCGCGCGCCGCCGACGACGACAGGAACCAGTGCTTCAAGACCCCGTCCTCGATCATCGTCAGCTTTTCGCCGCGCACACCCTCGCCGTCGAAGGGCCGGGAGGCGGAGCCGCGGACCTTCAGCGGATCATCGGTAATATTGAGGCCGGCTTTCAGCACCTGTTCGCCCATGCGATCCCGCAGGAACGAGGTCTTGCGGGCCACCGAAGCGCCGTTGATGGCGCTGGCGATATGCCCAACGAAACCGCGGGCGACGCGGGGGTCGAAGACCACCGTCACATCCTTGCCGGTCGGCACCTGACGCGGGTTCAGCCGCTTGACCACACGCTCGCCGGCCCGGCGGCCGATCACCTCGGGCGCGTCGAGTTCGTTGAAAAAGAGACGGCTGTCGAAATCGTGGTCGCGCTCCATGCGCGTGCCCTCGCCGCCGATAACCCCGACGGAACGGCTGAAACGCGAGGCCATGTAGCTGCCGGAGAAACCATGCGAGGTGACAAGCACCATGCCGCCGAGGCCGGCGGAAGCACCGGCACCGGCCGAATTGGTGACACCCTCGACGGCGAGAGCGGCGGCTTCCATCGCAAGCGCTGCCTCGCGCAGCATGTCGCTCGAAATCTCGGTCGGGTCGAACAGGTCGAGATCGAGCGGCGTGCGGGCAAGGTCCGTGGCGTCCGCCAGACCCGCATAGGGGTCTTCCGGCGAAACCTTCGCCATCGCCACCGCGCGTTCGGCGAGCATTTTCAGGTCGAAGCCCGGATTGGCCGAGACGCTCGCCACCTGCTTACCGATGAAGACCCGGAGCGAGAAATCATCGCCTTCGGAGGCATCGGTCTGTTCGACCTTGCCGAGACGGACGCTGACGGAGGTCGAGCGGGACCGCACCACGACGGCATCGGCACTGTCGGCGCCGGCCTTGAGGGCAAGCGCCACGAGTTCCTCGGCGCGCGAGAGGAGGCTGGCGGAATCGATCTGGCTGGGCATGATTTGGCCTTTCATTCCCGCTCCATTTATTGTGCATTACGGAAGGCATCAAGGGTCGCCCGGTGATTCACCGGCCAAGGACGATCACAAACGCAGGAGAGCCGGAGATTGTCGACGGGAGCGGAGGCGCTTTTCACCGAAACGCTGCTGTTGCTGGGCGGCGCCATCATTGCGGCCCCGGTGTTCCGCAAGCTGGGGCTCAGCACCGTTCTCGGCTATCTCGCCGCCGGTGTGCTGATCGGTCCGATCGCCCATCTGATCACCGGCAGCCATGACATTCTCGCCGTCGCCGAACTGGGTGTCGTTTTCCTGCTGTTCATCATCGGGCTGGAGCTGAAACCCACGCGGCTGTGGCACATGCGCCATGACATTTTCGGGCTCGGCACCGCGCAGGTGGTGGTGACCGGCCTCGTGCTGACGGCGGCCTGCGTCGCCACCGGCCTTGCCGATTGGCGCGGCGCCCTGGTGATGGGCTTCGGTCTTGCCCTGTCCTCCACGGCCTTTGCGCTGCAGATCCTCAACGACAATGGCGAGGTCAACAGCCGTCACGGACAGCGGGCCTTCTCGATCCTCCTGCTGCAGGACATCGCCATCGTCCCCTTGCTGGCCTTGGTGTCGATCCTCGGCGGTTCCAGCGAGGGCGATGGCCATTCGCCGCTGGTGGACGCCGGCATTTCGATCGGCGCAATCGTCGCGACGATCATGGCCGGGCGCTTCCTGCTGACGCCGCTCTTTCAGGTGATCGCTCGCACCGGCGCGCGCGAGGTGATGATCGCGGCGGCGCTGTTCGTCGTGCTCGGATCGGCCATGCTGATGCAGGTGGCAGGGCTGTCGATGGCGATGGGCGCCTTCCTGTCGGGCGTCATGCTGGCGGAATCCTCCTACCGCCACGAACTCGAGGCCGATATCGAACCCTTCCGCGGTCTGCTGCTGGCGCTGTTCTTCATGGCGGTCGGTCTGTCGATGCAGATCGACGTCATCTGGGCCAATCTTTCCACCATCCTGATCGCCGTCCCGGCGCTGATGGCGATCAAGGCGGCGGTGCTCTACATGCTTTGCCGCCTGACCGGCTCCGGCCACGAGGACGCGATCCGCATCGCGCTGCTTCTGCCACAGGGCGGCGAGTTCGGCTTCGTTCTGTTCACCACGGCCGCCACGACCGGCGTGATCAGCGCCAGTACGTCGTCGCTGATGATTGCCATCGTCACCCTGTCCATGGCGCTCATGCCGTTCGGCTCGCTCGTCTCGCGCCGGCTGATCCGCGAGGCGGCGCGAGAAGAGATCGAGGAGAATTTCGAGGGCGCAGGTTCGGACGTACTGATCATCGGCTTTTCGCGTTTTGCCCAGATCGCCGCGCAGATCCTGCTCGCCAGCGGCCGCGACGTGACGATCATCGACGATTCCGCCGACCGCATCCGCCAGGCGGCGTCCTTCGGCTTCCGCATCTATTTCGGCGACGGATCACGGCTGGACGTGTTGCGAGCGGCGGGCGTGGAAAAGGCAAAGATTGTCGCCGTCTGCACCCAGAAGCAGGAGATCACCGACCGGATTGTCGATCTGATCCGGGCCGAATATCCCGACATGCGGCTATTCGTGCGCGCCTATGACCGGGTGCACAGCATTTCGCTGCGCAAGCGCGACGTCGATTACGAACTGCGCGAGACGCTGGAATCGGGCCTCCTGTTCGGACGCCGGACGATCGAGGCGCTCGGTGTCAGCGAAGAGGATGCGGTCGCCATCGTCGAGGACATCCGCCGCCGCGACGAAGAGCGGCTGAAGATCCAGGTTACAGAAGGCCTGCATGCCGGGCGGCACATGCTGCACAATCGGCCGGTCAGCCCGGAGCCGCTGCTTAAGCCGAAACGGACAACGGCGCTCAGCGAACCCGATCCGGTGAGCGCGGATCCGGGAAGCGCCTGACGCGAACTCAGCGCCGAACGAAATCCTCGATCCGCGCCTCCAGATCGCGCTTGAACTGGTCCTTGATCCCCTCATTGACCTCGATGATCTGCCGGGCCTTCAGAAGATCGAGCACGCGGAAGGCATTGACCTCCGGCCGGACATAGATGTCGGGCTGGCAGAGCTTCATCTTTAGCGCCACGTTCGACTGCATCAAAAGCTGGGTCGCGCCGAGCAGGCTGTCGATGCGGTTGGGTACGAAACCGCCGGCCGTGTCGGGGCCGCCGATGACGTCGACGCCGACAATGATGTCGGCGCTCTCGCCGAGATGATCGTAGGGAACGGGATTGAAGATGCCGCCGTCGATCATCAGGCGGCCCTCGCGATGGATCGGCATGAACAGCGCCGGAATGGCGGCGGAGGCCGCCAGCGCCTCGTAGAGATCGCCACTGTCGCAGACGACCTCGCACTGGCCATAATAGTCCGTGGCGATCGCCTTGAACGGGATCTGCAGACCCGCAAACTCGGCCGGTATTTCCTTGGGCAAAAAGGCCTTGAGGATCCGCTCCAGATTGAACTGCCCGAGCTTGAAGCCGCCCAGCGCGTCGCGCATCGTGGAAGGGCCGAGCCCCCAGAGACGGCTCACCACGGTGGCGCGATGGCCGATGGTCTCGACCGTGTAGTCGCGGATGTCGCGGCCGCTCATACCGGCGGCCATGCCGGCGCCGAGAATGGCGCCCATGGACGAGCCGGCAATGATCGCGGGCGTAATGCCGAGTTCGTCGAAGGCCTCGATTATGGGGATCTGCGCAAAGCCGCGTGCGCCGCCGGCCCCGAGCGCAAGGCCGATGGTGGGCGTGCCCGCCGCCCGAATGGGCGGTGCGGCGACGGTCAAAGCATTGTCATCCTGCATGCGGATCGGTCCCCGACTGATTGTCAGGAGGGTTTATAGGAAAAGAAGTACATTTTCGTGTCGCCGAAGCTGCGTTCCTCGATGAAGCGGAAGACCGGATCGACGATCACCTCGGCATCGGCGCGCTCCTCGAGGATGGCGATCGCATCGGGTGCGAGCCAGCCGCCGGCATGGGCGGCAAACAGCGCCTTTTCCCCAAGGCCCTTGCCATAGGGCGGATCGGCAAACACCAGCTGGAAGGGCTCGCTGTTGGATGCCGGGCCGAGCTGGGTGGCGTCGCGGCGCAGGATGCGCGCTCGGCCATGCAGGCCGAGCGCATCGATGTTCTCCCACAGCAGGCTGCGGCCTTCGACGCTGTTTTCGACGAACAGGGCAGACTTGGCGCCGCGCGACAGCGCCTCTATGCCAACCGCGCCGGTGCCGGCGAAAAGGTCGAGGATGCGGGTGGCGTCGAGCACGCCCGGATGGGCGTGCGCCAGGATGTTGAACAGGCTCTCGCGTGTCCGGTCCGTGGTCGGCCGGATCGCATTGGACTTCGGCGCCGCCAGGACGCGGCCGCGAAATTCACCGCCGACGATCCGCACCGCCGCTTACCTCTTGCCCTTGGAAGGACCGCGGCCACCGGCCGGCTTGCCGCC
>DAIMJJ010000004.1:37006-38570 GCA_036722275.1 Rhizobium sp.
TCCTCGCGTGGACGGTCCTCACGCGGCCGGTCGTCACGAGAACGGGCCTCGAACGGCCGACCCTCGCGCGCGCCCTCGCCGCGCGGACGGTCACGGCCCGGACGATCACCGCGATCGGAACCGGAGCCGAAGCCGCGCTTGCGGCCGAAGCCCTCGTCATCCTTGCGCCGTTCGACGCCTTCGGCGCGGATCCATTCGCCTTCTTCGTCGCGCAGACGGCTGACCATTACCCGCGGCGCGCCCTCGGGGCGACCACGATCCGTGGCGGCCCTGCGGTCGTCGTCGAAGCGACCGGTCGGGCGGCCCGGCTTGGCTTCCGTGCCCCGAGCGAAACGGTTGCCCTGAGCCGCATCCGGGCGGCCACGGCTCATGCGCTTTTCCTTGGCCGCGGCCTCGCTCGCTGCCTTTTCGCCGAGCGGACGGGCGCCGGGCGCCATCCACACATTGGCCGTGCGCGACGAACCGGGCGTGCGAAGCTGCGGCTTGTCGGCAAAATCGCGCTCGCCCCGTTCGGGGCGTGCACCGAAACCACGCTTGTCGGAGAAATCGCCCTTGCGGCGGTCGTCGCCGGCGCGCTTGCCCTGCGGCTTGCCGCGCGTGTCGTCGCGGCGCGTATCGAGACGGCCAAGCGCCTCTTCGCGCCGATCACGGCCTGCGCTCTCGCGCTTGCCCTGGCCGCGCGGCTTGTCGTCGCGCGCCCATTCGGCCTTGGCCGGTCGGGCCTTGGCGGGGGCTGCCTCGTCCTCGTCGTCGCCGCCGCCGTGGTCGAAGACCGGGGAGTCGAAATTGGCCTTGGCCTCGTCGATCAGGCGGGGACCGAGCTGGTCGCGCAGCATGCGGCCGCGCACCTCGACCACCTTGCCCTCCGGCAGGTCGCCGAGCTGGAAGGGACCGTAGGAGATGCGGATCAGGCGGTTGACCTCGAGACCGAGCGCGCCGAGCACGTTCTTGATCTCCCGGTTCTTGCCTTCGCGCAGGCCCATGGTGATCCACACATTATGGCCCTGCTTGCGGTCGAGATTGGCATCGATCGCGCCGTAGAGCACGCCGTCGACGGCAATGCCTTCCTTCAGCTTGTCGAGTGCCGGCTGGTCGATCTCGCCATAAGCGCGCACGCGGTAGCGGCGCAGCCAGCCGGTGGTCGGCAATTCGAGCACGCGGGCAAGCCCGCCGTCATTGGTCAGGAGCAGCAGGCCTTCGGTATTGATGTCGAGGCGACCGATGGACATGACGCGCGGCAGCTCTTCCGGCAGGTTCTCGAACACGGTCGGGCGGCCTTCCGGATCGGCATTGGTCGTCACCAGGCCGGCCGGCTTGTGATAGAGCCAGAGCCGCGTGCGCTCGATGCCGCGGATCGGCTGACCGTCGACCTCGATCGTATGGGCGAAGGTGGCGTTGACGACGGGGGTTTCGAGCACCTTGCCGTTCAAGGTGACGCGACCTTCCATGATCATGCGCTCGATGTCACGCCGAGAGGCGACGCCGGCGCGCGCCAGAAGCTTGGAAATACGCTCGGGCTTCACCCCGTCCTCGGCCTCGATGGCCGCCGCAGCCTTCGCGGCCT
>DAIMJJ010000004.1:38670-43690 GCA_036722275.1 Rhizobium sp.
GGGCGCGGGCTTGTCGGATGCCTTGCTCGGCTTGCGGGTGAGCGGCTTGCCGCCGCGGTCGGACGTTTTGGGTCCGGGGCGCCTGGACTTGTCTTTGAATGTCATTTGCTGTTTGCCTGTGGTTTGGGCTGTCCTATCAGGTCAGGGCGGCTTGGTTAAGAGGAAAGTTGTGGACGTGGCGCAGACGAACGGATTCATGGCGGCAGCGCTCGAGGAGGCGCGGCGCGCCGGCGAGCGCGGCGAGGTGCCGATCGGCGCCGTCGTGGTGGTCGACGGCAGGATCGTCGCCCGTGCCGGAAACGAAACGCGGGCGCTTGCCGACGTGACCGCGCATGCCGAGCTCCTCGCCATTCGCCGGGCGTCCGCCGCGATCGGCGACGAGCGGCTGTCGGGCGCCGACCTCTATGTGACGCTGGAGCCCTGCACCATGTGCGCGGCGGCGATCTCCTTCGCCCGCATCCGCCGGCTCTATTATGGTGCGGAGGACCCCAAGGGCGGCGGCGTCGACAATGGCGTGCGCTTCTATGGGCAACCCACCTGCCATCACGTGCCGGAGGTCTATTCCGGCCTTGGCGAAACCGAGGCGGCGGCGCTGCTCAAGGACTTCTTCCAGACGAAAAGGGGAATGTCGTGAACGAGACCATGCTTTTCTCCATCGCCCTGATGGTCGTGATCGCCCTTCTGGCCCATGTCCTGGTGGCGCCGGGCCGCCGCAGCCTGCCGATGCAATGGTCGCTGCGGGGCACGGTCAACTGGCATGCGCCGCGGATCGTGGCCCTTGCCTTCGTGCCGGTGCTGATCGGCGGCCTACTGGTCTTGATCGGCTCCGGGCTGATCGGAGATCCGGCGGAAAGGCAGTCTGCCGTCACGCTTCTCGCCATCCTCGGCCCCCTGGCCCAGCTCCTGCATCTCGGGCTGATCGCCTGGCAGGACCGGCGCGGCTGACCGGCAAGGGTCAGGCGACCGGCGGGGCTAGTTCGCGGCCGTCGAAAACGATGCGGTCGCGCCCACCGTCCTTGGCGAGATAGAGATATTCATCCGCCCGGCGGAAGAGGTCGACGGGGTCGAACCGGCCAACGACCGTGGCCGCGCCGATGCTGGCGCTGACCGGCACCCGGCGTCCGTCAGCGACCAGATCGATCCCCGCCACCGCGCGGCGCAGGAGGTCGGTCACGCGCAGCGCCCGTGTCGTATCCGCATCGGCGAGAAAGACGACGAACTCCTCGCCGCCGATGCGCCCCCACACGTCGCCGCTTTCGACCGTGTCACCGATGCAGGAAGCGATGCGGCGCAGGGCTTCGTCGCCGACCAGGTGGCCGAAGGCATCGTTGATGCGCTTGAAGTGGTCGGCATCGATGACCAGCAGCGCCGCCGATCCCGAATGGCTCGGTCCGATCGCCCCCAGCTTGGAGAACAGGGCTTCGCGATTGAGCCCGCCGGTCAGGGCATCGCGGCGGGCGCGAAAGCGCAGGTCCTCGTGCAGGCGGCGCAGCTCGACATGCATGTCCTCCAGTTCGACATGCATACGGGCGAGTTCATCGCGCTGGCGCAGGATCACGTCCTTCTGATGAAGCTGCCAAAGGCTCGCCGGCCCGGCAATCACCAGGGGACAGACGACGCTCATCCAGAAACCCGGTCCGTCGGGATGGCCGCCGAGAAGCGGCACGATGGCGAGCACGATCGACACCGACGCCACGACGGAACCCGCCGTGACGAGCGCCGACTTGATCCATGTCTGCCTGCTGACCCCGAACATGGGCCGCACGCTACTCGACGCAGAGTTAACGTTACGTGATGCCGGGCCATGCTCGCTCCGGTTTTCGTCGACCGGATCAACCGGCGGCAAAGGCCTTCAGGCGGTCGCCGGCGAGGCGGTAGCGGATCCATTCATTCTGCGGTTCGGCGCCGATGGAATCATAAACGCGGATCGCCGGCGCATTCCAGTCGAGCACGCTCCACTCGAAGCGGCCGCAGCCCTTCTCCACCGCGATCTGTGCGAGATGCTTCAAGAGCAGCTTGCCTGCACCCGAGCCGCGATAGTCCGGGGAAACGTAGAGATCTTCCAGGTAAAGACCGTTCTTCGCCTGCCAGGTCGAATAGTTGAAGAACCAGACGGCAAAGCCGGCGGGCACGCCATCCGCCTCGAGGATCACCGCCCCGGTGACGGCCCCCGCTCCGAACAGAGACGCTGCGAGGCTTTCCTCGGTCGCCTCCACCTCGTGGCCGGCCTTTTCGAACACCGCCAGTTCGGTGATGAAGCGCAGGATGGTGCCGACATCGTCGGGCGTGGCATTGCGAATGGCGAAGTTCATCTCGGTCCTCAGGAGCAAGGCGGGCAAGGAAAAGGGCAGGTCGTTTCCGGCCTGCCCCTGATGATGTCGATAACTCGAGAGCCTCGAAGCTTATTGGAAAGGCAGCCACCACTGGTTCGTCTGGTTGGCGGCCTTGGCCATCTTCTTGCGACGCTTTTCCTTCTTCGCTTCCGGTTCGCCGAGATCGGTCAGTGCCGTCTCGTCGGCCTGGCGGTATTCCGCCGGCGGATCGGAAAGGAAACGCCGCTGATCGAGATAGGCGCCCTTCTGCAGCTGGCGTGCCTCGCGGAAGGCCTGCCACTTCTGGCTTTCGGTCATGGTACCGTTGGTGCCGTAGCCGGCGAGCAGCGGCGAACGATAGCGCGGATTGTCGGCATTGGCATCGGCCTCGGCGACGAGACGCTCACGCGCCTCCTCCGGGCTTTCCAGCCATTGCGGGTTTTCCTTGCTGGCGAGCGACTGCTGCGGAGCGGCCAGATTGTTCTTTGCCGTTTCCGGCGGCATGACCAGAGCCGGGCGCGGATTGTACTTCGTGCCCTTGTTCTTGTTCGGGTCCGAGCCGAGCGAAACGGCGGAGCCGACGTCATCCACCAGCTGTTCCATGGCGGTCTTGTCGGTGCCGTAGGTCGGGCTGCCGACACAGCCGGTCAGGGCGGAGCATGCAAGCAAGAGGCCGGCCATACCGACGCCAACTCTGAACAAATCTGCCGATTTCATGAATGCCTTCGAGCCTCGCCGCTGGTTATGCTTCTGCCGACTGTCTTACCATCCGCGTGGGTTAAGATTTCGGCCAATTTCAGGCAGTTTTACCGGATGACCGCCGAAAGCGCAAATCATCCGGTAACATTTCGTTAATGCCGGGCTGCCAGTTCGCGCAATGCCTGTGCATCACGCGCCGAAACGTCCGGATAGTCCGGGTCCGAGCCGACATCCGTCGTGATCTTCCAGGAGCGGGCGCACTTGCGTCCTTCGGCCAGCTTCGGCTCGACGGCGACCTTGGTGCCATCGTCGAGACGGAAGGCCTCGGCCGGGCCTTCGCCGGCCACGACCGAAATGCCCGAAGTGATGCAGATCTCGGCGAAGTCGAGGGCCTCAAGCGCCGCCAGCAGTTCCGGATCGGCGATATGCACCACCGGGGCCGCTTCCAGCGAGGAGCCGATGCGCTTGTCCTTGCGCTCGATTTCGAGCGCACCGGTGACGGCACGGCGAACCGTGCGGACCTTCCTCCACTTCTCGGCAACCGCCTCGTTCGACCAGTCGGCCGGAATGACCGGGAACTGTTCGAGATGCACCGATTCCGCCTTCGGATCCCGCGACAGCCAGGCCTCTTCGGTGGTGAACGGCATCATCGGCGCAAACCACAGCACCAGGCAGTCGAACAGCTTGCGGATGACGAACAGGGCCGAGCGGCGCTTCAGGCTGGACGGCGCGTCGCAGTAGAGCGTGTCCTTGCGGATGTCGAAGTAGAAGGCCGAGAGCTCGACATTGGCGAAGTCCGACAGCGCGCGCACAATGCGCTTGAAGTCGAATTCGTCATAGCCGGTGCGCACGAGACGATCGAGCTCGGCCAGGCGATGCAGCATCAGCTTTTCCAGCTCCGGCAGATCGGCATAGGCGATTTCCTCGCCCGTGTCGTGGGCGAGCGTGCCGAGCATCCAGCGGATGGTGTTGCGGATCTTGCGGTAGGCGTCGATATTGGTCTGGATGATCGTCTTGCCGAGGCGCTGGTCTTCCCAATAATCGGTGTTCATGACCCACAGGCGCAGGATATCGGCGCCCGATTCCTTCATGACATCCTGCGGGAAGACCTGATTGCCAAGCGACTTCGACATCTTGCGGCCGTCTTCGGCCATGGTGAAGCCATGGGTGACGACGGCGTTATAGGGCGCGCGACCGCGGGTGGCGCAGCTTTCCAGAAGCGACGAATGGAACCAGCCGCGATGCTGGTCGGAGCCTTCCAGATAGACGTCGGCCGGCCATTTCAGATCCGGACGGTCTTCGAGCGTGAAGGTGTGGGTCGAGCCACTGTCGAACCAGACGTCGAGAATGTCGGTGACCATCTGCCACTTGTCGCCGTCGTGCTCGTTGCCGAGGAAGCGCTCCTTGGCGCCTTCGGCGAACCAGGCGTCTGCCCCTTCCTTCTCGAAGGCTTCGAGGATGCGGGCATTGACCTTCTCGTCCTTCAACACATGGCCTTCAGCATCGGCAAAGACGCAGATCGGCACGCCCCAGGCGCGCTGGCGGGACAGCACCCAGTCCGGGCGCTGCTCGATCATGGCGCGCAGGCGGTTCTGGCCGCCGGCGGGGACAAAGCGGGTCTGGTCGATGGCCGACAGCGCGCGGGTGCGCAGCGTCGTGCCGTCGCCGAGTTCCTTGTCCATGTAGACGAACCATTGCGGCGTGTTGCGGAAGATGACCGGCTTCTTGGAACGCCAGGAATGCGGGTAGTCGTGCTTGATGCGGCCGCGGGCAAACAGATTGTTGGCGGCGATCAGCGCCTCGATGACGCGCTTGTTGGCGTCCCCCTTCTTGCCGTTGTCGTCGAGCACGCGGGCGGCGCCACCTTCGGCCGAGGGGCCGAACCCGGGGGCGTCTTCGGTGTAGAAGCCGGCATCGTCGACCGGGAAGGGGATTTTCGTGTCGATCCCACGCTCGGCGAGCGTCTTGGCATGGCCCATCCAGGCCTCGAAGTCTTCGCGGCCGTGGCT
>DAIMJJ010000005.1:0-1084 GCA_036722275.1 Rhizobium sp.
GCCTCGAAGGCAAGATCCAGCCGCTCGATCAGAACGATATCGCGGATCGACAGCTGGACCAGCATGGCACTCTCATCTCAGATCTTGGGATGGACGGCTCAGCTGCCGACAAGAATCTTCTTGCCGGCCCTTGCGATCCACGAGCTGCCGTTTTCCCGCGGCTCCAGACCGCCGGACTGAAGCAGCTTGTAGGAATCAGCATACCACTGGCTGTCAGGATAATTGTGACCGAGAACGGCGGCCGCCGTCTGGGCTTCCTGCACCACGCCCATGGCGAAATAGGCCTCGACCAGGCGCGCCAGCGCTTCCTCGATCTGGTTGGTGTTCGGATACTTCTCGACCACGACGCGGAAGCGCGAGATGGCGGCGAGATATTCCTTGCGCTCCAGATAGTAGCGGCCGACCTGCATTTCCTTGCCGGCCAGCTGGTCGCGGGCAAAGCGGATCTTGGCCTGCGCGTCGTCGATGTATTCGGAGTCCGGATAGTTATCGATGACCTTCTGCATGGCATCGATCGTCTGCATCGAACTCTTCTGGTCCTGCGTGACGTTGGTGATCTGCTTCCAGTATGACAGACCGACCAGATACTGCACATAAGCCGCGTCAGACGAACGCGGATAGAGGTTCAGGTAGCGGTTGCCGGTCGAAACGGCGTCGGTGTAGCGCGCCAGGCGATACTTGGTGAAGGTGCTCATCACCAGCGCCTTCTGCGACCATTCCGAGAACGGGTGCTGCGCGTCGATGGCGTCGAACTTGCGCGATGCCTCGACGATGTTGCCGGCCTTGATGTTGGCGAGACCCTGATTGTAGAGCGTCTCCGGCGGATCGGTTTCGACGCCGAGCTTGGTAATGTCGATATCGGGATCGGACTGGCACGCGGCAAGCAGCGCACCGGATACCGTCATCATCACACATATGCTGGCTATACGCGCGGCTTTATTCACAACGACCGACCCCACATGACTCATTCGACAGTTCCCAATTGCAGCGCCGCCAGAAAACAGTCGCCTTCAACACGCGTTTCTAGCCATAAAAGCAGTATCAGGGCAACGCAATGATGGTGATTTAACGCATTTTTGTGGCA
>DAIMJJ010000005.1:1184-41583 GCA_036722275.1 Rhizobium sp.
CCGCCGCGATAGGAGCGGTAGCAGCCGATGAACTGCGCACCGGCCAACGCCAGATCGCCGACGGCGTCGAGCGTCTTGTGACGCACGAACTCGTCCTTATCGTAGCGCAGACCTTCGACGTTGATCACGGTGTTGTCGTCGGAAATGACGACCGAGTTTTCCAGCGACGAACCGAGCGCAAAGCCGGCGGCCCAGAGGCGCTCGACGTCACGCATGAAGCCGAAGGTGCGGGCGCGCGAAAGCTCGTTCTTGAAGGTGGCGGCGGTCAGGTCCCCTGCCCACTTCTGGCGGCCGATCAGCGGGCAGTCGAAGTCGATCTCCACCTCGAAGCGGGTGCCGTCATAGGGCAGGAACTCCGCCCAGGAGGCGCCCGATTCGATGCGCACCGGCTTGGTCACGCGGATATAGCGGCGCTTGACGCCGAGATTGACGATGCCGACCTGCTCGATCGCATCGATGAAGACTTCCGAACTGCCGTCCATGATCGGCATTTCCGCGCCGTCGACCTCAAGCACGAGATTGTCGAGGCCGAGCGCGTAGATCGCGGCCATCACATGCTCGATCGTGGCGATCGAGCGGGCCGGCGAAAAGCCGAGCACGGTGCAAAGATCGGTATTGCCGACCTGGGAGGAAACCGCCTTGAACTCGACCGAGCTGCCATCCTCGAAGGTGCGCACGAACACGATCCCCGTACCGGCCTCGGCCGGCTGCATGCTGAGGGTGACCTCGCGCCCGGAATGGACGCCGATACCGGTCAGGCTGAGGGGAGCGGCGATGGTGGTCTGGAAGCCCAGCAATGCGATTGCCATAAATTCTGCCTTTAGCGGTGCAGCCGGTCCTGATCCTCACATCGGCGGATCGCCTCGGCTGCTCTTGTCATGTCGGGAACCGGGAATCACCGGCGATTGCCGCTCAGCACCCAATTCCGATCCCATACATACGGACCGCCATGCGTCGTGCCAAATCACTGTTTCTTTCGCATTGTAACGAAACCAGCTGATTGAAAACGCTTGGGAATTTGCAGCTCGTGCGGCAGCGCGAAACACAAAGGGCCCGGGTCGTGAAACCCGGGCCCTTGATCACTGAAAGCGCTCGATCAGTTGGATTGGCGGCGAAGGAAGGCCGGGATTTCCAGCTGGTCGTCCTCGTGGCTCGAACGCGACGGGGGCGTGGCGCGACCCTGGTCGTCAAGCTGGCCGCGACGCGGCGCATAGAGGCTGGCTTCCGGCGAAAGAGCGCGACGCTGCGGAGCGGCCGGGGCCGGCGCAGAGGCGGTCATATCGGCGGCGGGTTCTTCTTCCTGATGGCGGCCAAGCGAGTTGGTGATCCGCTTCAGGAGACCCATGGGACCGCGCTCGTCCTGAGCGGCCGGAGCCGCTGTATGGGCGCGGTGATCGAGTTCAGCACGCACGACCGGCGGGAAATCTTCCACCTTGGGCATGCGGATGGCATCGACGGTCTGGCGAGCGACCGGAGCAACCGGGGCGACCGGAGCAACCGGGGCGACCGGAGCCATCGGCTCGTGACGCAGCGGAGCAGCGGCCATCGGAGCCGGCATTTCCGGAGCAGCCTGCATGACCGGAGCCGGGCGGCTCATCATCGGTGCAGGGGCTGCGACCGGCTCGACCGGCATGCGCACGGCCGGCTGGGCTTCGGCAACCGGGGTTGCGAACAGGCGGCTCTGCGGACGGAACTCGGGCTCGGCGACAGCCTGCGGTGCAATGGCAGCCTGACGGGCGATGGCGATTTCCAGTTCACGTTCCATTTCAGCTTCAGCCGAACGGATGGTTTCTGCCACCGGGTCGATGGTCTTGGGAGCCTGCGCCATTGCAGGCTGAACTGCGGCCGGTGCCGAAGCAACGGCCGCGGAAGGACGGATAAGGGGCTTTGCTGCCGGAGCGGCATCACGAGCCGCCATGGCGCCAGCCGCACGGTCGATGCCGGTGGCGACGACCGAGACGCGGATGAGGCCTTCGAGCGCTTCATCGAAGGTCGCGCCGAGGATGATGTTGGCATCCGGATCGACTTCTTCGCGAATACGGGTCGCCGCTTCGTCGACTTCGAAGAGCGTCATGTCGCGGCCGCCGGTGATCGAGATCAGCAGGCCCTGAGCACCCTTCATCGAGGTTTCGTCGAGCAGCGGGTTGGCAATCGCGGCTTCGGCAGCCTGCATGGCGCGGCCCTGGCCCGAAGCCTCGCCGGTACCCATCATTGCACGGCCCATTTCGCGCATGACCGAGCGAACGTCGGCGAAGTCGAGGTTGATGAGGCCTTCCTTGACCATGAGGTCGGTGATGCAGGCAACGCCCGAGTAGAGGACCTGGTCGGCCATGGCAAAGGCGTCGGCGAAGGTCGTCTTGTCGTTGGCGATGCGGAACAGGTTCTGGTTCGGGATGACGATCAGGGTGTCGACCGACTTCTGCAACTCCTCTATGCCCTGTTCGGCAAGACGCATGCGACGCTGGCCTTCGAAGTGGAACGGCTTGGTGACGACGCCGACCGTCAGGATGCCCTTGTTGCGGGCGGCCTGGGCCACGACCGGAGCCGCACCCGTGCCGGTACCACCGCCCATGCCGGCGGTAACGAAGCACATGTGGGTGCCGTTCAGGTGGTCGATGATCTCGTCGATGCACTCTTCAGCGGCAGCGCGGCCGACTTCCGGCTGCGAGCCGGCGCCGAGGCCTTCCGTGACGGAGACGCCGAGCTGGATGATGCGCTCGGCCTTGGTCATGGTCAGTGCCTGGGCGTCCGTGTTGGCGACGACGAAGTCGACGCCCTGCAGGCCGGCCGTGATCATGTTGTTGACAGCGTTGCCGCCGCCGCCACCGACGCCGAAAACGGTAATCCGAGGCTTCAGCTCGGTAATGTCTGGCTTTTGCAGCTTGATGGTCATTTCAGACTTCCTTCTTTCTCCGGCCACAGCGCCACGCCGGCCATTGTCATTTCAAATCTTCCCGCCGGCCGGCCCGTCTCTGACCGCCTGGCAGAACTCAAAAGCTTTCCTTCAGCCATTGGCCCATGCGGGCTATCCGGCTGTTTCCGTTGCCGAAGGGGGAGAACAGACCGCCCTGCCCGGCATGGGTTTCCTGATCGGCGACCTGCGGATAAATCATCAATCCGACAGCGGTCGAAAAAGCGGGACCCTTGGCCGCGGCCGGGAGGCCGGCGACACCCATTGGGCGCCCGATTCGCACGTTACGGGCCAGAATGCGGCGAGCCGCCTCAGGCATTCCGGTCAGCTGGCTGGCGCCCCCGGTGAGGACGACTCGCTTGCCGACGACGGGCGAGAAGCCAGACTTCTGAATCCGATCGCGCAACAGTTCAAGAGTCTCTTCGATGCGAGCGCGAATAATCCGCGTCAGCAGGGCCTTCGGCACCTGCAGCGGCTGGTCGCGATCGTCCTCGCCGATCGGCGGAACCGAAACCACGTCACGTTCGTCGGCACCGTTGGCGAGCGCCGAGCCGTGAACGACCTTCAGCCGCTCGGCGTCTTCGATTCGGGTCGACAGGCCACGCGCCAGGTCGGTCGTCACGTGATGGCCGCCGACGCTGATCGCGTCGGTGTGAATGAGCTTGCCCTCGGCAAAGACCGAGATCGTCGTCATGCCGCCGCCCATGTCGATGGCGGCACAGCCGAGTTCGACCTCGTCATCGACCAGTGCGGCCAGACCGCTGGCGTAAGGGGTGGCGACCACGCCCTCGACGGTGAGATGCGCGCGATTGATGCATAGTTCCAGATTGCGCAGCGCCGCGCGCTCGGCCGTGACCACATGCATGTCGACACCGAGCACGTCGCCGAACATGCCAAGCGGATCGCGGATGCCGCGCTCGCCGTCGAGCGAGAAGCCGGTGGGCAGCGAGTGCAGAACGGCACGGTCATTACCCTGGGACTGCTGGCCGGCGGCGATCAGGACCTTCTTCAGGTCGCTCGATTCGACTTCCTGGCCGCCGAGATCGATGGTCGCGGTATAGACGTCAGAACCGATGCGACCGGCCGAGACGTTGACGATCAGGCTCTCGACGGTGAGGCCCGCCATGCGTTCGGCAGCATCGACGGCGAGCCGCACGACGCTCTCGACGGCATCGAGATCGGAGATCACGCCGCTCTTGACGCCGCGCGACCGCTGGTGGCCGATGCCGATGATCTCGACATTGTGGGTGCGCCCCGGCAGCACCGAGCTTTCCTTACGCGGGGTCAGCCGGCCGATCATGCAGACGACCTTGGTCGAGCCGATGTCCAGCACGGAAACCACATGCGCCCGCTTGGACGACAGCGGCTTCATGCGCGGCAGGCCGAAATGGGAGCTTCCGAACAGACTCATATGTTCTGCCCCGCCTTCTTGAGCATCTTGCGCCGCTCCTCGACCGCCGCCATGCGACGCTCCTGCGCCTCCGGCGTCAGTCGGATGGTGGTGCGATCGGGAAGACGCAGATCAACCGCTGCGATGTCGCGCTCCAGAAGCCGCTGCTCGGCATCGAGCCGCTGCAGCTTGGCCAGCGCCTCGGCGATATTGTCTTCCGGCAGCTTGACGATGACGCCATTATCCAGATGAATGTCCCAGCGACGGCCAGCGACGCGCACAAAAGCCTTCACGCGGGCGGCAATCTCGGGAAACTTTTCAAACTCGGCCTCAACAGCAGCCGCCGCCGTCTCGGCATCGCGCCCGACGAAGAGCGGCAGCGTGGCAAACTTGTTGTCGCGAAGCGGCGCGATCACGCTGCCGGACTTCTCGATGAGCGAGAGTTCGCTGCCATGCTGCCAGATGCCATAGGCCTGACGCTCGCGCAGCACGACCTCGACAGCCCGCGGATAGACCTTGCGAACCTCAACCGATTCAACCCAGGGCAGTTCGGACAGCGCGGCCCGCGCCGCCGAAATGTCGAGGCCGAGCAGGCTGGTCGAACCATCGAGACCCAGAAGCTGAAGAATGTCGATTTCGGAGGTGTGCTGATTGCCCGAGACGCGCACATCCTCGATGGCGAAGCCGGCACCTGTGGTGACCGCCTGGACCACAGCCGGACCATGACCACCGACGATCACGCCGTAGATCGCGACCGCCGAATAGAAGCCCGCCAGAGAAATCTTGCCGGTATGCGCCGGAATGGCGATCCGGCCAGAGCAGAGACTGACGACGAAGCGCACGACGCGGCGCATCGGCCGGGGCAGGACACGCCCCTCGCCAGCAGAAACGGAGGCCACGCCATAGCGCCCACCCATATCCGCAGATCTCTCGCCGTTCACCGCAAACAAGACGCGTCCTCCACCATCCACCGAAGAAATTCACCGAACCCGAAACCGGCATGCGCCGCCATTTCCGGCACCAGCGAGGTGGGGGTCATGCCGGGCTGGGTATTGATTTCCAGCCAGATCAGCTCGCCATCCTCGGAGAAACGATCGTCATAACGGAAGTCCGAACGACTCACTCCGCGACACCCGATCGCCTTGTGTGCCGTGAGGGCCAATGATTGTATTTTTTGGTAAATTTTCGGTGAAATTTCCGCCGGAAGCACGTGCCGGGAACCGCCGGCAACATATTTGGAATCATAGTCGTAGAAGCCATACCCCTGGGGCACGATCTCGATGACGCCGAGCGCCTTGTCACCCATGACGCCGCAGGTCAGCTCGCGACCCGCCACATAATGCTCGACCATGACACGGTCGCCATAGCGCCATTCGCTGGACCCCAGCGACTGCGGCGGATGCGAGGCATCCTCGCGCACGATGACGACACCGAAGCTCGAACCTTCGCGAACCGGCTTGACGACATAGGGCGGCGCAATCGGGTGCTCGTTGCCGATATCGAAGCGCGACATCACCTTGGCCTCGGCAACCGGCACGCCGGCATTGGCAGCCACGATCTTCGCCTGCCCCTTGTCCATGGCGAGGGCGGACGCCAGCACGCCGGAATGGGTATAGGGGATCTGCAGATATTCGAGAACACCCTGGATCGTGCCATCCTCACCGAACGGGCCATGTAGCGCATTGAAGGCGACATCGGGACGAAGCTCGGCAAGCACCTGGCCGACATTGCGATCGACATCGATGCGGGTGACGCGGTAGCCTTCGGCCTCCAGTGCGGCAGCACAGGCATTCCCCGAAGACAGCGACACCGGCCGCTCCGAAGAAAGACCACCCATCAGGACGGCTACATGCTTGCCACTCATCAACGCCCCCGCAAATCGCAGATCCACTGTCGGACACCGCTCCGCTGGAACCATCCGCCGGGCCGCCGTCCTTTGTTTCAGTTAGACAACAGTAAGGTTAATGAAGTGTTTACTTTCGTTAACCAGGCACCGGATCCGGGCAAATTTTTCGCCGGCCGCAGACGTGGAAAAATCTGCGTAACAGAATGATATCGCTTAGGAATATGGGATTGCGGCCCCGGCCGGACGCTCAGCCCGCGAGGCGCTCCGGCTGCCCCATGCGCAGAGACGAACCCCGGATGATCGCACCGGACGAGAGCGACTCGATGTCCCAATGGCGCACGATTCGATTGCGCCCACTCGCTTTTGCGACGTAAAGCGCACGGTCAGCTTCCGAGAATATCTCGTTGAAATCGCGGCCGTCGGCGAGGTCGGCCATGCCGCCCGAGATCGTCACCCGGACGCTGCGGTCACCGGCAAAGAGTTCCAGCGCCTCGACGCGCCGCCGCGCCAGTTCTGCGCGCTCCGCCATGGCGTCGATGGTAGGGCCGGCCCACAGCACGGCAAATTCCTCGCCTCCGATCCGGGCGCAGATCTCGTCCTCGTCAAAGGTGTTCCGGATCACGTCGGCGACCGCCGCAATGACATTGTCACCGATGGAGTGGCCAAAGCTGTCATTGACCGCCTTGAAGCGGTCAATGTCGAAAAGGATCAGCGACGCCTCCCCCCGGCCATCGTCGAAGGCTTTCTGGAAGGCGCGACGATTGAGCAGGCCCGACAGCATGTCGATCCGGCTGATGCGCTCGAGCTCCGCCCGTGACACCCTGAGATCATAGACGGCAAAGCCGACGACCATATAGGCGAACACGGCGACAACGAAGGAGACCGGCGGCGTCAGCACGGTCGCAATCACCAGGGCCGGAAACAGATCATAGGGTAGCAGATCGAGGGAGACGAGCAGGAGATGGGCGCAGATGTTGAGGCCATAGGCCAGCATCGCGATCTTTGCCGCCATCCAGACGGAACGCCAGACGACGGCGCGGCGGCTTGAAAACTCGCCGAGCGTCAGCTGCCGCACGATCCAGTTGCTGGTCGCATTTTCCATCAGGCACTCCCCAAGAGACGGCCTGATCATAGGCACGCCCGCTTAACAATTCGTCGAGCGGGCGCAGCGATATCGCTGGTGGTGGGACGAAGGCGGATTTCCGTCGACGGCAGCCGCCGGTAGCAACCGCTCCGACGCCTATTCGGTGGTTACGCCATGGAAGGGCACGACTTCGCGGCCCGGCATGAAGATGCCGAGGCGCTTGATCTCCCATTCGAGCTTGATGCCGGAATGCTCGAAAACGCGCTGGCGGATGGTCTCGCCGAGATATTCCAGATCATAGGCTGTCGCATGGCCGACATTGATCATGAAATTGCAGTGGAGCGAGGACATCTGCGCACCGCCGATCATCAGACCGCGTCCCCCGGCCTCATCGATCAGTTCCCAGGCCGAGTGGCCTTCCGGGTTCTTGAAGGTCGAGCCACCGGTCTTTTCCTTGACCGGCTGCACCGTCTCGCGGTGATGGCGAACGGCGTCCATGTCGGCGCGAATCTGCGCCTTGTCGCCCGGATAGCCGCGGAATAGCGCGCTGGTGAAGATCAGGCCTTCCGACGCCGAGGAATGGCGATAGCTGTAGCCCATGTCGTCCTTCGAGAGGACATGGACATTGCCCTTGCGGTCGACGGCCTCGACCTCGACCAGACGCTCGGACGTGTCGCCGCCATTGGCGCCGGCGTTCATCCGCACTGCGCCGCCGATCGAGCCGGGAATGCCGTAATAGAAGTGGAAGCCACCGATATTGTGGTCCATGGCCATGGCCGCGATGTGCTTGTCGGGGCAGATCGTGCCGGCACGGATGAGGTTTTCGCCGGCCAGCTCGACCTGGCCGAAGCCCTTGGCCGACAGCCGGATGACGACGCCCGGAATGCCGCCGTCCCGCACCAGAAGGTTGGAGCCGACGCCGACCACGGTCAGCGGCACCTCTTCCGGCAGAAGTTTCAGGAAGGCGACGAGGTCATCCCGGTCATGCGGCTGGAACATCAGTTCGGCCAGGCCGCCGGCCTGGAACCACGTCACCCGGTCCATCGGCGCATTCGGCGTCAACCGGCCACGCAGCTCTTCCACACCCGGCCCCAGCGAAGCCAGCAGCTTTTCCCCGTCTACCTGTTTCATTCAAGACTTTCCTGACAATGCTTCCAGTTCGCGCGGCAGTGCGGCTGCCCACTGAGTGATGTTACCTGCTCCCAACAGAATCACGAAATCACCCGGTTGTGCAATGCCTGCGACGATCGGCGCCAGCTGGTCGGCCGACGGCAGGTAGCGCGCGTCGCGATGACCGCCGGAGCGGATGCGCTCGACCAGCGCCTCGGCATTGGCCCCTTCGATCGGGTCCTCACCAGCGGCATAGACCGGGGCGAGCAGCAGCGTGTCGGCATCGTTGAAGCAGTTGGCAAAATCCTCGAACAGGCTCGACAGGCGCGAATAGCGATGCGGCTGGTGGACGGCGATGATCCGCCCCTTGCAGGCCTCGCGAGCGGCCTTCAGCACAGCCTTGATCTCGACCGGGTGATGGCCGTAGTCGTCGAACACCTGCACACCGTTCCAGGCGCCGGTGAGCGTGAAGCGCCGCTTGACGCCGCCGAAGGACGACAGGCCCTTGCGGATCGCCTCTTCCGGAATATCGAGCCGGTTGGCGACCGCGATTGCCGCGCAGGCGTTGGAAATGTTGTGGCGGCCCGGCATGGGCAGCTTCAGATCCTTGAAGTTGAACACCCGACCCGTGCGGCGACGGCGAATCTCGACGTCGAAGATCGAATGCGTGCCCTCGAGGCGGACATTCGAATAGCGCACGTCGGCCTGCGGGTTCTCGCCATAGGTGATGACCTTGCGGTCCTCGATGCGGCCGACCAGCGCCTGCACTTCCGGATGATCAAGGCACATCACGCCGAAGCCGTAGAACGGCACGTTCTCGACGAACTGGCGGAAGGCGGCCCGCACCGCGTCGAAATTGCCGTAGTGGTCGAGATGCTCGGGGTCGATATTGGTGACGATCGCGACTTCGGCCGGAAGCTTGAGGAAGGTGCCGTCCGACTCGTCGGCCTCGACCACCATCCACTCGCCCTCACCCATGCGGGCATTGGTGCCGTAGGCGTTGATGATGCCGCCATTGATGACCGTCGGGTCGAGACCGCCGGCATCGAGCAGCGCCGCAACCATCGAGGTCGTTGTCGTCTTGCCATGCGTGCCGCCAATTGCGATGGCATTGCGGAAGCGCATGAGTTCGGCCAGCATTTCGGCGCGGCGAACGATCGGCAACAGCTTCTCGCGCGCCGCCATCAGTTCGGGATTGTCCTTCTTGATCGCGGTCGAAACCACGACCACCTCGGCGTCGCCCAGGTTCTCCGCCTTGTGACCGACGAAGACCTCGATGCCCTTGGCGCGCAAGCGCTGCACATTGGCACCGTCGGACTGGTCGGAGCCCTGCACGCGATGGCCGAGATTGTGCAGCACTTCGGCAATGCCGCTCATCCCGATCCCACCGATGCCGATGAAATGGACAAGTCCGATGGAGGTCGGCATTTTCATGAATTGGCTCCCTTCACGTGAGCGATGTCTTTGCCAGCGGCAATAGCTTCAACGAGGCCGGCGAGCAAGCGGGTTGCCTCCGGCTTGCCGGCGGTGCGGGCCGCGGCCGCGACCTTCTCCAACCGTTCCGGCTCCTGCATGGCAGCGGTCAAGAGCTGCGCCAGGCGTTCGGGCGAAAGCTCCGACTGGGCAATGACGCTCGCCCCGCCGGCTGAGGCGAGCGCTGCAGCATTGGCCGCCTGATCGTGGTCGAGCGCGTAAGGATAGGGCACCAGGATCGACGGACGGCCGATCACCGACAGTTCCGACACGGTCGAGGCGCCCGACCGGCAGATCACCAGATGGGCGGCGGCGATGCGACCGGCCATGTCGGTGAAGAAGGGCGAGACCTCGGCCGGCACCGAGAGCTTCTCGTAGCAGCCCTTGACGCGATCGGCATCCTCCGGCCGCGCCTGCTGGGTCACGGTGAGGCGCTGGCGCAAGGACTGGTCGAGCAGGCTGATGGCGTTGGGAAGCGCGGAGGAGAAGAACTGCGCGCCCTGGCTGCCGCCGAACACAACGAGGCGGAAGGGACTTCCGGGCCGTGACGGGCTGTAGGGCACTGACGAAGCGGCGATCACCGCCGGGCGCACCGGATTGCCGGTGACGATGGTCTTGGCGGAAAAGGAACCGCCTTCCGGCAGGAAGCCGCCGGCGATCGCCTTGACGCGGGAGGCGAGTGCCTTGTTGGCGCGGCCCATGACCGCATTCTGTTCATGCAGCAGCGTCGGGATGCCGAGCCCGGCCGCGGCCAAGACCGGCGGCACGGTCGGATAGCCGCCAAAGCCGATCACCGCCTTCGGTTTCAGGCTGCGCATCAGCTGCTTGGCCTGACGAAACCCCTTCCACAGCGACAGCAGCGCACGTGCCACCGCGATCGGGTTCTTCGAGCCGATGGTCGCGGAGGCCACCGTGTGGATCGCCTCGGCAGGGAAACTGCCGGCATAGCGTTCGGCGCGGCTGTCGGTGACCAGGTGAACGGAATAGCCGCGCTCGGAAAGCAGATGTCCCAGCGCCTCGGCCGGAAACAGATGGCCGCCGGTGCCGCCCGCGGCAAGCAGGATGATGCCCTTGGTCATGTCGGTCTACTCCGCCGGAACGCCATGGGCAGCGCGAAACAGGCTGCGCTCTTGCGCACGCTTTTCCGGCCGGCGGCGGGTGAGCGCCAGAATGAAGCCGGCGGTGACGCAGATCGCGATCATCGACGAGCCGCCATAGGAGATGAGCGGCAGGGTCATGCCCTTGGCGGGCAGCAGCTCCAGATTGACGCCGATGTTGATCATCGACTGGGTGCCGATCAGAAGCACCAGGCCGGCGACCGCAAAGCGGTTGAAGTCGTTGCGTTCCTTGAAGGCGTGGCTGAGGCCGCGGATGACGAGAAAAGCGAAGATCGACACCAGCACCATGCAGAAGAAGATGCCAAACTCCTCGGCCGCGACCGAGAAGATGAAGTCGGTGTGGCTGTCCGGAATAATGCGCTTGACGATGCCCTCGCCCGGCCCCTGGCCGAACCAGTCACCGCGGATGATCGCCTGGCGGGCGGTGTCCACCTGGAAGGTGTCGCCCTCGCCGGTCAGGAAGCGGTCGATACGGCCGGCGACGTGCGGCAGCGTGAGATAGGCGCCGAAGACGCCGGCGACGCCGATGCTGCCGAGCAGCGTGATCCAAAGCCACGGCATGCCGGCCATGAAGAACATGCCGCCCCAGACCGCGGAAACGAGGATGGTCTGGCCGAGGTCGGGCTGGGCAATCAGCAGAGCGGCGACGATACCGAAGAGAATGATGGCGAAGAGATTGCCGGGTATTTCCGGCTGGCGCGCATGCTCGGCAAACAGCCAGGCGCAGATGACGACGAACGCCGGCTTCATGAACTCAGACGGCTGGATCGAGATGCCGGCAATGGTGATCCAGCGCCGTGCGCCCTTGACCTCGACGCCAAAAAACAAGGCCGCCACCATCATCAGCAGCGACACTGCCAGAATGACCATGGCGGTGCGGCGGACCTGACGCGGAGACAGGAAGGACAGGCCGATCATCACGCCGAGCGCCGGCAGCAGGAAGGCGGCGTGGCGCTTGACGAAGTGGAAACTGTCGAGGTTCAGCCGCTCGGCGACGGCGGGCGATGCCGCAAACGAGAGCATGAACCCGATCCCCATCAGGAGGATGAAGGTGATCATGAACAGGCGATCGATCGTCCAGAACCAGTCGGCGACCGGACCTCTCTCCACGCGGCTTACCATATCAGTTGCCTCCCTTGGGCACGTCGACCAGCATCGTCACGCCGTCGAGGGCCGCGACATGGCCGACGAAGGCATCACCTCTCACTTCGAAGTTCTTGTACTGGTCGAAGCTTGCGCAAGCCGGTGATAGCATCACTGCAACCGCACGTTCGTCTTCGGCCGCATCGGCTGCCGCATGGGCAACCGCCTGCTCGAGCGTTCCGGAAATCTCGTAAGGCACGGCATTGCCGAGCGTCGCGGCAAAGGCGGAGGCCGCCTCACCGATCAGATAGGCCTTGGCGATGCGCGAGAACAGCGGCGAAAGGCTGGCGATCCCGCCTTCCTTCGGCAGGCCACCGGCGATCCAGTAGATCCGATCATAGCTCGACAAGGCCGGGGCCGCAGCCTCGGCATTGGTCGCCTTCGAATCGTTGACGAAGACCACATGACCGCGCCGGCCGACCGGCTGCATGCGATGCTTCAGGCCGGCAAACGAGGCAAGGCCCGCCCGCACTTCGTCCGGCGACACGCCGACGGCAAGGCAGGCGGCAATCGCCGCCGCCGCGTTCTGCGCATTGTGTGCGCCACGCAGCGTCTGGATGCCGTTTAGATCGGCGATCACGGCGGTGGCGCCTGCATGCGCCTTGATGATCCGGTGACCGTCATTGTAGAGGCCGTCGGCGAGCGGCTGGCGCTTGGAAATGCGCACGACCTTGGTGCCGGCCCGCTCGATGCGGTCGGCGATCAGCTCGCAATAGCTGTCATCCATGCCGACGACGGCCGTACGGCTGCCGGCGACCAGCCGTTCCTTGACCTCGGCATAATGCTGGATGGTGCCGTGGCGGTCGAGATGATCGGGCGTGACGTTGAGAAGGATGCCGGCCGTCGGATTGAGCGTCGGTGCGAGATCGATCTGGTAGGAGGAGCACTCGACGACGAAGAAGCGGCCGGCCTTCGGCGGCTCAAGCGTCAGCACCGCGCGGCCGATATTGCCGCCGAGCTGCGTGTCACGACCGGAGGATGCCAGGATATGGGCGATCAGCGCGGTCGTCGTCGACTTGCCATTGGTGCCGGTAATCGCGATGAACGGGCAGTCGGGCGCCGCCGCACGGCGTTCGCGCACGAAAATCTCGACATCGCCGATGACCTCGACACCTGCCGCCCGGGCAAGGTCGACCGACCAGTGGGGCTTGGGATGGGTGAGCGGTACGCCGGGCGACAGCACCAGGGTCGAAACCGCCTTCCAGTCGATCCCGCGCAGGTCTTCCGTCGGAATGCCCTCGGCCTTGGCCTTGGCGACGCTGTCGGGATTGTCGTCCCAGCACACGACGTCCGCGCCGCCCGCGACCAGCGATTTCGCAGTCGCAAGGCCGGAGCCGCCGAGGCCGAAAAGCGCTACCCGTCTGCCCTTGAAGGTCGTCGCCGCAATCATCTCGTCCTCACCGCAGCTTGAGGGTGGACAGGCCGAGCATGGCCAGACCGACGGCGATGATCCAGAAGCGGATGACCACCTGGCTCTCGGTCCAGCCGAGTTTCTCGAAATGATGATGGATCGGCGCCATCAGGAAGACGCGCTTGCCGGTCAGCTTGAAATAGCCGACCTGGATGATAACCGAGAGCGTTTCGGCGACAAACAAGCCGCCGATGATCGCCATGACGATCTCGTGCTTGGTGGCAACCGCGACCGAGCCGATGAGGCCGCCAAGCGCGAGCGATCCGGTGTCGCCCATGAAGATCGCAGCCGGCGGCGCATTGAACCACAGGAAGCCGAGGCCGGCGCCGATGACCGCGCCGAGCACGACGGCAAGCTCGCCGGTGCCGGGGACGAAGTTGATCTGCAGGTAGTTGGAGAACACCGCATTGCCGGTGAGATAGGCGATGATGCCGAAGGAGGCAGCGGCGATCATCACCGGCACGATGGCGAGCCCATCGAGGCCGTCCGTCAGGTTGACCGCATTGCCGGCCGAGACGATAACGAAACCGCCGAAGACGATGAAGAACAGGCCGAGATCGATGCTGAAGTCCTTGAAGAAAGGAAAGGCGATCGACGAGCCGAAGGTCGAGCCTTGAGGACCGGAGCTCAGCGCCGTGGTCATCATGAAGTAGACGGCAATGCCGGCGATCACGAATTCGATGCCGAGGCGGGCCTTGCCGGAAAAGCCCTTCTCCGTCTGCTTGGTGACCTTCAGATAGTCGTCATAAAAGCCGATGGCGCCGAAGCCGAGCGTGACCAAGAGGGTAGCGACGACGTAGACGCTGGACAGATCGGCCCACAAAAGCGAGGAGACGACGATGCCGGCGAGGATCATCAGGCCGCCCATGGTCGGCGTTCCGGCCTTCTTGAAATGGGTCTGCGGCCCGTCGGCGCGGATCGGCTGGCCCTTGCCCTGGCGCACGCGCAGCGAATCGATCATCGCCGGCCCGAACAGGAAGACGACCAGCGCGGAGGTGAGGAGCGCGGCACCCGTGCGGAACGTGATGTAACGGAACAGATTGAAGAATTGGAAATTGTCCGACAGTTCCACAAGCCAGATCAGCATTGGAGCCCTTTCCGCAAGCCCGGTTTAGATTTGGCGCCCCGTGTCGTGGAATGCCGGATAGTTGTCAAGGAGAGCCGAAACAATCTTACCGAAACCAAGGCCCAGCGAGGATTTGACCATCACCACGTCGCCAGCAGCGACGGCGCCGGTGACGAATGCGGCAAGCTCGTCCGTGGTCGCGCGATATTCGACCGAAACGCTGTCCGGCAGAGCATCACGCAGCGCCGCCATTTCCGGACCGGCAAGCCAGACATGCTCGATGCCGGCAGCCAGCAGCGGACCGGCGAGTTCGGCATGCACTTCGGTCGAGAACGCGCCCATCTCCAGCATGTCGCCGAGAACGGCGATGCGACGCCCCTCGCCTTCCGGCTGGGCTGCGGCCAGCACCGCGATCGCCGCCCGCATGGAGGCCGGGTTGGCGTTGTAGCTTTCGTCGATCAGCGTGAAGCTTCCACCGGCGATCGACAGGCGGTGACGCGCCCCGCGCCCCTTGACGGCAGAGAGATGTTCCAGGGCTTCAATCGCCGCATCGAGATCGGCGCCGACGAGGGCGACCGTACCGAGCACGGCCATGGCATTTTCGGCAATATGGCGACCCGGCGCGCCGATGATGACTTCGCGCGTGTCGTCGCCCTGGCTGAACCAGACGGTCGAAAGCTCGGCGGCACCGTCGAACTCGGCAAGACGGAACTCGGCCTTGGCGTGCTGGCCGAAGCTGTGGATGTTATCGATCCCGGCGGCTCGGGCCGCCTGTTCCAGGAAGTCGAACTGACCGTTATCGCGGTTGAGGATGACGTCGCCGCCCGGCACCACGCCTTCGAAAATCTCGGCCTTGGCGGCGGCGATCTCCTCGATGCTGTTGAAATTGCCGAGATGGGCGGGGGCGATCGTGGTTATGATCGCCACGTCGGGGCGGACCATGCGCGACAGCGGGCCGATCTCGCCGGCATGGTTCATGCCGATCTCGAACACGCCGAAGCGGGCATCGACCGGCATGCGCGCGAGCGTCAGCGGCACGCCCCAGTGATTGTTGAAGGAGGCGACGGCGGCATGGACCTTGCCGGACGGGGCAAGCGCCAGCCTCAGCATTTCCTTGGTGGTCGTCTTGCCGACCGAACCGGTGACGGCGACGATGGTGGCGGAGCTGCGGTCGCGCGCGGCAAGTGCCAGCTTCTGCAGCGCACCGAGCACGTCGTCGACGACGATCATCGGCACGGTCAGCCGGCCGAGCGCCGGAAGCTTCGCCTCGGAAACGACCAGCAGCGAGGCGCCATTGGCGATCGCCAGGCTCGCAAAGTCATGACCGTCCACCCGGTCGCCCTTGATGGCGAAGAAGGCCTCGCCCGGCGCGATCGTCCGGCTGTCGATGGATATGCCGGTAATGCCGGCGGGCAGCGAGCCGAAGGGCCGCCCCGCCATGGCCTCGATCATTTCCTGCGACGTCCAAAGAAAGGTCAATGGTCCAACTCCTCCAGTGCTTTGCGCAATTCCGCATGGTCCGAGAACGGCAATGTGACATCGCCGACGGTTTGCCCCTCCTCATGCCCCTTGCCCGCCACAATGAGCGTGTCCCCCGAAGACAGCATGGCGACACCGGCGCGGATCGCCTGCGCCCGGTCGCCGATGTCGATCGCCTTCTGCGCCGCTGCCATGATTTCCGAGCGGATCACCGCCGGAACTTCCGAGCGCGGATTGTCATCCGTGACGATGACGATGTCGGCGAGCCGGCAAGCGATCTCGCCCATGATCGGCCGCTTGCCCTTGTCGCGGTCGCCACCGCAACCGAAGACGACGATGACGCGGCCCGTGGTGAATGGGCGCACGGAGGTCAAGACGTTCTCGAGCGCATCGGGCTTGTGGGCATAATCGACATAGGCGAGCGCGCCCTGCTTCGACTGGCCGACCAGTTCGAGCCGCCCCGACGCGCCCTTCAGCTTTTCCAGCGCCTTCATGGCGACAGAGGCCGGAACGCCGGTCGCAATCGCCAGCCCCGCGGCCACCAGCGCATTGGCGATCTGGAAGTCGCCGGCGAGCGGAATGTGCACTTCGAAGATCTCGCCGCCGACATGCACCTCGGCCACCTGCTTGTGGCGGAAGTGTTCGACGCGCTTCAAGGCCAGGAACTGGCCGTTGCGGCCGACCGTCAGCACCTTGTGGCCGGCCTCAGTGGCCACCCGGATCGCTTCGGCCGACCACGGATCGTCGGCGAAGATCACCGCCGGGGAACCCTTGGGTAAAAGCGTGTCGAACAGCCGCATCTTGGCGGCCATGTAGGCTTCGACCGTCGGATGATAATCCATGTGGTCGCGGCCGAGATTGGTGAAGGCCGCGGCCGACAGCTTCACGCCGTCGAGACGGCACTGGTCGAGCCCGTGGCTGGAGGCTTCCATCGCGGCATGCGTCACGCCTTCATCGGCAAGCTCGGCGAGCAGCGCATGCAGACCGATCGGATCGGGCGTGGTCAGCGAGCCGTATTCGTTGCGGGTCGGGGAGACGACGCCGGTCGTGCCGATTTGCGCGGCGGCATGGCCGGCGGCGGCCCAGATCTGCCGCGTGAAGGACGCAACGGACGTCTTGCCGGCCGTGCCGGTCACGGCGACCATGGTGGCCGGCTGGCGGCCGTAGAAGTTCGCGGCGGCGAGCGCCAGAAAACGGCGGGGATTGTCGACGACGACCACCGGCACGGCGGCCTCAAGCGCATGGCCGGCAACGATGGCAGCGGCACCGCGCGCAACCGCATCGGCGACATAGGTCGCGCCATCGGCCTTGGAGCCGGCGAGCGCGACGAACAGCATGCCCTTGTCGATCTTGCGGCTATCGGCCGACAGGCCGGAAATCTCGATGGCGCCGGCGGCTTCGCCCGCTCCCTCGACCTGATTGTGAAACTCCTCGCCGGCCAGATCCCGCAACAACATCGATCGTCTATCCACTGCTGGGGGGCGATGCGCGAATCGCCCCCTGAATTAAGGTTTGCTCAATAAGAGACGAGCAAGGCAGAACCGTCGTCCCCGAATTTGGGTTCTACACCGAGAATTGCGGCGCTTCTGCGAATAATCTCGCCGGCCATCGGGGCGGCCGAGGTGCCGGCCAGTGCCGCGCCATTGCCCTTGTCGGTCTTCGGCTCGTCAATGAAGGTCAACACCACATATTGCGGATCGTCGATCGGGAAGGCGGCCAGGAAGGCGTTGAAATTCTTGTCGCCGACATAGCGACCGTTGACAACCTTGTCGGCCGTGCCGGTCTTGCCGCCGACATTGAAGCCTTCCACGCGGGCATTGCGGCCGGAGCCTTTGACGCCGTTGACCTCGAAGAGGTAGCGCATATCCTTGCTGGTCGATGGCTGGATGACCTGTGTCGCGACCTGATCGGCCTGTTCACGCGTGCGCGGCAGGAAGGTCGGCTCGATCAGCTTTCCGCCATTGACCATAGCAGCGCCGGCAACAGCCGTCTGGAACGGTGTGGTCGAGACGCCGTGACCGAAGGAGATGGTGATCGAGTTGATCTTCTTCCATTCGCGCGGCTGCGACGGCATGGCGACTTCCGGCAGTTCGGTTTGGACCCTGCTGAGCAGGCCGAGACGGGTCAGGAACTCCTTGTGCCCCTCGGTGCCGACAAGGTCCGCGACCTTGGCCGTGCCAATGTTCGAGGAGTATTGGAACACTTCCGGAATGGTCAGGACGCGGTTCTTGCCGTGGAAGTCCTTGATGGTGAAGCCGCCGATGCGGATAGGATAGCGGGCGTCGACGCTATCGTTGATCGAGACCTTGCCCGAGTCGAGCCCCATGGCGATGGTGAAGGTCTTGAAGGTCGAGCCCATTTCGAACGTGCCGTTCGTCATGCGGTTGAGCCAGCCCTCCTGGGCGCTGGCCGCCGGGTTGTTGGGATCGAAGTCCGGCAGCGAGCCCATGCCGAGCACTTCGCCGGTATGGACGTCGATAACAATCGCGCCGGCCCCCAGGGCCTGGAACTTGTCGATGGCGCCGACGAGCACGTCGCGCACAATGTTCTGGACACGCAGGTCGATCGACAGCTTGACCGGCTCGAGCGGCGCATTGCTGGTCATGCCGAGGTCGCGCAGGTCGGCGAGTCCCTGACTGTCGATATACTTTTCCATGCCCGACATGCCGCGGTTGTCGATATTGACATAGCCGACGACATGCGAGGCGGTCGGACCACCGGGATAAAAGCGCCGTTTCTCGGGGCGGAAGCCGATACCGGGAATGCCGAGCGCCAGAACCTGGCTCTGCTGCTTCGGCGTCAGCTGCCGGCGCAGCCACTGGAAATGCGAATTGCGGTTGGACAGCTTCTTGTAGGTGCCCTTGATGTCGAGATCGGTGAGCACGGTTGCCAGCTTCTCGACCGCCTCGTCGGGATCGACGATCTTGTGCGGTTCGGCAAAGAGCGACACGGTGCGGATGTCGGTCGCCAGCACCTCGCCATTACGGTCGAGAATGTCGGGCCGCGACGCCATCAGGCGGTCCGCCGGCAGGATGCTGGAGGTCACTTCCGGCTGGGCATAGCCATATTGCACGAGCCGACCGCCGATCACCGCATAGGCGACGGTAAAGCCGGCGATCATCAGGCCGACGCGCTTGCGCGCCAGTTCCGTCTTGCGCTTGCCGGTCCCCTTGAACGCAGCGCCATTGATCGACGTGCCGCCGCGCTGCACGTCGGACGAGAAATGCGCCTGGCTCTTCAGCAACATGATTCGCGACAGGAAAGTCATCAGGGCTTCACCGATCCGGTTGTGATGAGATCCGAGACGGGATCATTGGTCTTTGCGCCTTCGGCCACCTCGGGCTTGGGCAGCTGGTCGCGCGGCATGGGCAGCTCCACCGGCCGGGCCAGTTGCTCGGGGGCGGTCGGCTGCAGCTCGAGTTCAGTACCGTAGACCTTGAGCAGACGCTCCAGGCGGTTCGGCTGGGTGAGAAGAGCCCAGTCGGCCTTCAACAGGTCGATCGTGTCCTTCTCCAGCTTGATCTCGGCCTCGAGGCGGCGAACCTCCTCGAGCTTGTTATCGGTATGATGCTTGATCTGGTAGGTGACGGTCGCAGCCGCCGCCATCGCGCCGATCAACAGGAGGTCGAAGGTCCTAATCATCGGTCAGGCTCCGATCTTGTCGAGGCTTGCAAGGTCCGGCAGGTCGAAGATCGACATGTCGGCCCGTTCCGCCGGCGCGGACGTCCGCCGCCCGGCCCGAAGCTTGGCCGAGCGGGCGCGCGGATTGAGCTCCGCCTCGGCCTCGCTTGCGGCAATCATCGGCTTGCCGACGGGTTCGAAGGTTGCCGCCCGCTCCTGCACCATCGGCAGATGACGCGAACCGGAGGCCTTGCCGGAACGTTCGGAGAAGAACTTCTTGACGATGCGATCCTCCAGCGAATGGAAGGTGACGACGACGAGGCGACCGCCGGGCTTCAACACCTGTTCGGCGGCAAACAGCGCCTGGGCGAGTTCGCCGAGCTCGTCGTTGACGAAGACGCGCAGCGCCTGAAAGACGCGGGTCGCGGGGTGGATCTTGTCCTTGGCCTTGCGGGGCGTGACGATTTCGATAAGCCCGGCCAGATCGCGGGTGGTGCGGAAGGGTTCCTTTGCCCGCTGCTTTTCGATCGCACGGGCAATGCGGCCAGCCTGCTTTTCTTCGCCGAGAAAGCCGAAGATGCGGATCAGGTCGCCGACCTTGGCGCGATTGACGACGTCGGCAGCCGAAACGCCGGCGCCGGACATGCGCATGTCGAGGGGACCGTTCCTCTGGAACGAAAAGCCGCGCTCGGCCTCGTCGATCTGCATTGAAGAGACACCGATGTCGAGAACGACGCCGTCGAGGCCCTCTGCCGGCGCATAATCGGCCAGATGGGAAAACTGGGTGTGATGCAGCCTCAAGTGCCCGCCGCGCGCTGCAACCAGTGCCTGCCCTGCAGCGATCGCGGTCGGATCACGGTCGAGCGCGATCACGTCGGCGCCGGCATCGAGGATCGCGGTCGTATAGCCGCCCGCACCGAAGGTGCCGTCCAAAATGGTCTTGCCGGGTCCCGCATCGAGCGCCGCAAGAACTTCCGCGAGGAGGACCGGAATGTGGCGAACCGGTCCGCCACCGGCTTCAGTAGAACCTCCGCCAAGATTCGCCGCCATTCCGTTTCCCCGTCTTATGAAGTTTGCAGCCCTCGCAGCCTGCGCCCTTCCCTCGCCGCCGCCTGCGCCTCGTGAAACGCCTGTGGCTGCCAAAGCTGAAAATGATCCGACCGCCCGACGAAGCAGACCTCCGTCGTGATGCCGGTGAAGCCGCGGATGAAATCCGTGACCATGAGACGCCCCTCCGCATCGAGGCGCATGAAGACGCCGCCACCGTGAATCAGCAGCGACATCTCGTTCCCTTCGCGTGCGAACGGATCCTCCGCCGAGATCTGCCGTTCGTATCGATCCAGAAGATCGGGCCCGCCGACACTGATCGCCGGAAAGACGAAATCCTGGATGCAATAGAGCTCCTGGATATCGCGCTGGGCCAACACGGCACGGAACGGCGCAGGCACGGAAACCCGACCCTTCGCATCGATCCTGTTTGTCGCACTGGACAGGAAGCGGTTCATGGCAATCGACCGCTCTCCCTTCTGGCAAGACGCCCCGAGACGGGACCCGCAAATCCGCAATCACTCGCACCGCGCGATCACCGCAGAAACTGGAAAACCGCCACTCAGTTCCGGTGGCCGCCTCGCCTTCGACTGCGATTTCCGGGACTTCAATCAGCCCCTCAACGGTACGCTTATGGGATAGCATGGGACTATATGGGCGTCAATGGGACAGAGGTTCTGCGCTCCCTTCAGGGATTCAAATATTGATAAGCGGTTAAGCTTAACGAATCGTTAGAAACACCTGTCGCATCACCCCTTTTTCAATGCGGAGCTTGACCGGGGCTGGAGCGCTGAAAGCAGAAATTTCAGCGGATTTTCAGGGGATTGGATTGATTGGCTGAATCACGCGGGAAAAGCGGAGCAGCAAGGAGTGAAATCGCCAGTTGGCCTGTAAGCCGGGTTCTGTATGGCTCCGGTTTCCCGGAACGTGGCAGCCATTCATCTGGGACAGCGTTTGCACGCTGCCTCACGCAACCCACCCGGATGACTGGCCCGGAAACAGGCTGTAGCGACGCTTTCGCGCCGCCCGCGTCATCCCTATTCGGTCTTGCTCCCGGTGGGGTTTACCGTGCCGTCCCTGTTGCCAGCGACGCGGTGGGCTCTTACCCCACCCTTTCACCCTTACCTCGCGAGCGAGGCGGTTTGCTTTCTGTGGCACTTTCCCTGAGGTCGCCCCCGCCGGACGTTATCCGGCACCGTGTTTCCGTGGAGCCCGGACTTTCCTCACCCTACCGCCTTTCGGCATTGGTAAAGCGCGGCTGCCCGGCCAACTGGCACCGCGTCCTTAACCGAGCGGGCGGGTGATTGCCACCAAAAACGAAGCGCGGGACGCGGCGTATCTGCGAATGGTGAACGATCAGCGGAAGACCGGCCGGAAGACATCGCCGTAGACATCCTCCTCCAGCCCCTCGCCCAGCAGCGCAAGAGCGCCGAGCCGGCCGATCTCGTCGGAACTCTTGGCCGCCGCGCCGCAGCCGCCGGTCAGCACAGCAATGTTGGCGCCGGCCGAACCGATCGCCGGGTAATGGCTACGCGTAAACGAGGTGACACAGGCGCCCATGGTTACCGGCGCATCGGCAAGCGACGGGATCAGCCCGTCGATGATTCGTTTCAGATGATCGCGCGTGCTCTCGCGCCCGCCGCTGCGGAACCAGGCGCGCACCTCCGGCTCGGTTGCAAGCCGCAGATCGTCCGGATCGCCGCCGATCTTCAGATAGGTCCGGCCATCGGGGTAGCGCACGGGTGGAAGCAGGTAGATATGATCGCGCGGATTGGCCGGCTGATGGATCAGCGACGGCATGCCGGCATAGCGGGAAAGCGCCGCCTCGGGGATTTCGAAGAAGGCGACGGTGCGGGCATAAACCGAAAGATCAAGCGGCCGCGGCAAGAGATTCTCCGCAATGGAAAATCCGCCCGCGGCGACCAGCACCTTGTCGGCCTTGAACACCCGGCCCTCGGCGGTCGTGACCTCGACGCCGGCCGCGGTTTCGCGCGTGGCGATCACGGTCTCGGCAATCAGCGTCGCACCGGCGCGCTTGGCCAGCAGCGATTGCGCTTCGACCAGCCGGCGCGGATTGACATAGCCCGCCCCGGCGGCCTCGAAGACGCCCTCGCAACCGGCGCCGAAAGAGAAGTAGGAAAAACGCTGTGCAAGGCTCCGGTCGTCCAGGAGCTCTGTGCGTGCACCGACCTTTTCGGCAGCGGCGCAGATATCGGCGACATAGGGGTCGTCTCCGCCCCGCGCCGGGCCGACCATCAGGCAACCGGCCTCGTGGAAGAAGTCGATCCCGCTCTCCGCGGCGATCTCGCCATAGCGCTCGATCGAGCGCCGCGCGAGACGCGCCCAGACCGGATCGGTATCGATCGTGCGGGTGATGCGCGCCTCGTCATAGTGGCTGGCAAAGACGCCCGCGTGGCGCGCGGCATCCTGGGGTTCGTCCGGCCCGATCAGCGCCACGCCGTCGGTCC
The DNA here is from genome assembly GCA_036722275.1 of Rhizobium sp. Lineage (GTDB taxonomy): Bacteria > Pseudomonadota > Alphaproteobacteria > Rhizobiales > Rhizobiaceae > Allorhizobium. Next base: position 24,352 of record DAIMJJ010000005.1, read on the forward strand.
GGGCCGCCAGATGGCGGGCGGCGGCAGAACCGAGCATGCCGCGGCCGATGATGATGTACCTGAAACTGTCGCCCATGCCGGTCTCCTGTCGACGTGCATGGCGATAGCTTTTTCCCGATCCCGCAGCGGAACTCAAGGGCGCAGTGGCGAGACCACACATGGCCTCGCCGCCGTACGCTCACGACGCGATGAGCGCCAGCACCTTGCCGCAATAGCGCTTGGACACCGGGTTCATGCGCTTGGCCGCATGGCCGGCATTGTATTTCAGGATCGTCGAGCAGGTCTGCCCATTGCCGAGATCATGCGCCATCGACAGATACTTCATGCCGTAGCGAATGTTGGTTTCCGGGTCGTAGAGGCCCTTGGCCGAGCCGGAATAGCCCATCATGCGGGCGGTTGCCGGCTTGATCTGCATGAGGCCGATTTCGCCGGCACTGCCGCGCGCCTTGGGATTGAAATTGCTCTCGACCCGGACGACGGCATGGGCGAGCGCCACCGGCACGCCATAGGTCTTGGCGTATTTGGAGATCAGGCTCGTATAGGGGCTGTTCGAGAAGGAAGGCGCCGGAAAGCCGGCCTCACGCTTCACGGTCTTCAAGGGAGCCTTGAAGCTGCGGTCTCCGTCGCCGGCGGATGCCGGGGCAAACGAGGACAAAAGAATACCGAGGCATGCCGCAGCAGCAACAATTCGCTTCATCATGTAAAAGTCAGTCTCCGAACCAGAGAGATGGCAGGAACGTCCAATCAGGACGCAAGTTTTCCGCGTTCACCGACCCGCAGGTTCCGGTGTTACCTTGCTCTCATCGTTGATATTCGCAAACACGGTCCGCAATTGTCTGGGTGCCCGTGCCGCCGTTCAGTGCGTCCTTTAGAACCACGAAATTGGGAATTCGTGTGGCGATGCAACAAATTGCGGTTTTGTGCGTTTGGCCGGCCCCGCCGGCGGCCTTTCAAAAAGGGAGATCCGTCAGGCGTAACGGGGCAGCGCGCTCAGCAGTCGGTGCAGGGTTTCGATGGTCGACATATCGGCAATGCCATCGACCCGTTCGGGGCGGAAATGACGCTGGAAGGCGGCGACCACACCCTCGGTCTTATCGGAATATTCTCCGGTTATTTCAACGTCGTAACCGTAGAGCGACAGCATCGACTGCAAGGCCTCGACCGGCTGGCCAAAATCGCCCTTCTGGAAGAAGCGCCCGCCCGACACAGGCACCGGCTCGACCCAATGACCGACACCGGCGGCATGGAGGCGGGCCCAGGGGAAATTTTCGCCCGGATCGACCTTGCGCACGGGGGCCACATCGGAATGGGCCAGCACCCGTTCAGGGGCGATCTTGAGCCTGTGGCCGCAATCGCGACACAATTCGATGACCGCCTGGATCTGAGCTTGGGGGAAATCGGGAAGACCGGCGGGATGGCCGGCATTGGCGATCTCGATGCCGATCGAGTGGGAATTGACGTCCGTCTCGCCCGCCCAGAAGCTTTTTCCCGCATGCCAGGCCCGCCGGCTCTCCGGCACGAGCTGATCGATGCGGCCGTCCTCATGCACAAAATAATGGCTCGAGACCTGGCTGTCGGGATTGCACAGCCAGGCCAGCGCCCCGTCATGCTCGGGCATGCCGGTATAGTGCAGGATGATCATGTCGGGACGACAGTCGCCGGAGCGCTCGCCGTGATTGGGAGATGGAACGACGGTGGCGCCGGCGAAATCGGCAGCGAAGGGCTTCATGCGGCGCGGCGTTCTTTCTCGATCGCCGAATAGGCGGCATTCAGCTTGGCCATGCGGTGATGGGCAACCGCGTGGAACTCGCTCGGCACACCGCGGGCATGCAGGCGGTCGGGATGATGTTCGGCGGCAAGCGCCCGGTAACGCTTGCGAATGGTGGCGAAATCGTCCGTGCGCTGGACACCGAGCACGCCGTAAGGATCGCCGTCCAGATGCAGGTGGCGCTGGGTGATCATCTCGAAGCGCTCTTCCGACAGGCCGAAGATCTCCGCGATGCGCGACAAGAAGTCCATTTCCTTCTCGTGCACCAGGCCGTCGGCGGTCGCGATGTGGAACAGCGCGTCGACGATGTCTTCCAGCACCGGGCAGAAACTGTCACAGGTCCGGCAGAGCTTGGCGAGCTTTTCGGCATAGGCCTCGTAACCGGCGACATCCTGGCGGGCGAGATTGTAGAGCCGCGCGACGTTCTTCGCCTCTTCCTCGGGGAAATCGAAGATGCTGCGGAAGGCATCGACCTCGGCCACGGTCACGACGCCGTCGGCCTTGGCCATCTTGGCCGAGAGCGCGATGATCGCGACGGAAAAGGAGACCCTGCGGCGCGTTTCGGGGTCGCCTTCGAAGACGGTGCGAACCGCTTCGACCATACCCGACAGGACGCTGCCCGCTGCATCGCCGATGGCGCCCAGCAGACGATCCCACAACGACGCGATCTGTTCGCAGGCGAAATCGATAATCATGAGCGAGCTTGACCAAAAATCCCCGCAAAAAGCAAGGCGAGCAGGCCTTGTGCGACATTAAAGTTTATTCACGTTCGGTTGCGAAACGCTGAAGCAGGCCGATCGCTCCGGAGCCGCAATGTCCGGTCCCCGGCCATGGGCCGCCGCGCGGCACGCCGTCGGCTCGGTCCATTCTGCGGATTGATTGGACTATTCACCGGGCTCATGCGACCACCGGTCGCAACCCTCAAACCGGAGCCCCGATGAAACCGGCCATTTCCTCAGCCGCCCTCGGCATGATCCTCGGCGCGATCGGCGTCACCATTTTCGGGCTCACGCTGCCGATGACGCGCATCGCGCTTCACGGCTTCTCTCCGCTGTTCATCACCTTTGGGCGGGCCGTGATCGCCTCTGCGGCGGCCGGCATGCTGCTGATCGCGCTCAACAAACGCTGGCCGCGCGGCGCCTTTCCCACGCTCTTTCTCGCCGGTATCTGTCTCGTCTTCGGCTTTCCGATTTTCTCCTCCATGGCGATGCAGAGCCTGCCGGCCGCCCATGGCGGCGTCGTGCTGGGCCTCCTGCCGCTGCTGACCTCGATCTTTGCCGTCATCGTCGATGGCGAGCGACCGAGCCCGCTGTTCTGGCTATGCGGCATTGCCGGGGCAGCGCTCGTCGTCGCCTTCTCCGCCCGGCAAAGCGGTTTCCACCTTGAGCTCGGCGACCTCTGGCTGCTCGCGTCCGCCGTCTCGGCCTCGCTCGGCTACGTTCTGTCCGCCCGGCTTGCCCGCCGGCTGTCGGGCTGGGAGGTGATTTCCTGGGCGCTTGTGGTCATGCTGCCGCTTTCGCTTCTGGGGGCAGTGCTGACATTTTCGAGCGGGGTGACCGCCCCCGACGAGGCAGCGATCGGCGCCCTCCTCTATCATGGCCTGCTGTCGATGTTCGGCGGCTTCATCTTCTGGAATGCGGGGCTTGCGATCGGTGGCATATCGCGGGTGGCGCAGATCCAGCTGATGCAGACTTTCGTGACGCTTCTGTTTTCCACAATCCTGCTCGGCGAGCACATCGGCATTGAAACGATTATATTCGCCATTGCCGTCGCCTTCGTCGTCTGGCTGGGGCGAAAGGCCCGTATTTCCTGAACTTTTCGCTTTACAAGGGCATCGCCTCGTCGCATCCATTCGCGCGGAAAACTGAACGTCAACGGCGCGCTTCGACCGTGCCGAAGGAGGATCGATGGCCAAACAGAAAGTTGCAATGCTGACCGCCGGCGGTCTGGCGCCCTGCCTCTCGTCCGCGGTCGGCGGGCTGATCGAGCGCTATACCGACATCGCACCTGAGGTCGAGATCATCGCATATACGTCCGGCTATCGCGGCCTGCTGATGGACTACAAGATCGAGATCACCAGGGAGATGCGCGAGAAGGCCCACCTGCTGCATCGCTACGGCGGTTCGCCGATCGGCAACAGCCGCGTCAAGCTCACCAACGTCGCCGACTGCGTCAAGCGCGGCCTGGTGAAGGAAGGCGAAATACCGCTGCGCGTGGCCGCTGAGCGCCTCGCTGCCGACGGCGTCACCATCCTGCATACGATCGGCGGCGACGACACCAACACGACGGCAGCGGACCTCGCGGCCTATCTCGGCGCCAATGGTTATGACCTCACCGTCGTTGGCCTGCCCAAGACGGTCGACAACGACGTCGTCCCGATCCGCCAGTCGCTCGGCGCCTGGACGGCGGCCGAAGTCGGCGCCCGCTTCTTCGATCACGTCTCCAATGAACAGAGTGCGGCACCCCGCAGCCTCGTGATCCATGAAGTGATGGGCCGTCATTGCGGCTGGCTCACCGCCGCAACCGCGCACGCCTATATCAACCGTACCCGCAACAACGAATATATCGAGGGTATGATGATGAACACCGAGCTGAAGAACATCGACGGCCTTTATCTGCCCGAGACGCACTTCAACATGGAAGAGGAGGCCGAGCGCCTGCGCGAGACCATGGACCGCACCGGCTTCGTCACCCTGTTCGTCTCGGAAGGCGCCTGCCTCGATGAAATCGTCGCCGACCGCGAGGCCGCCGGCGAGGAAATCAAGCGCGACGCCTTCGGTCACGTGAAGATCGACACGATCAATGTCGGCAACTGGTTCCAGAAGCACTTCGCCAAGCTGCTCGACGCCGAACGCTCGATGGTCCAGAAGTCCGGCTACTATGCCCGTTCCGCTCCGGCCAATTACGAGGACCTGCGCCTGATCCAGAGCATGGTCGATCTCGCCGTCGAAAGCGCGCTCAACAAGGTGTCGGGCGTCACCGGTCACGACGAGGATCAGGGCGGCAAGCTGCGCACCATCGAGTTCCCGCGGATCAAGGGCGGCAAGGCCTTCGACCTGAAGACCCCCTGGTTCCAGGAGGTCATGGACTATATGGGCCAGAAATTCCACCCGGCCAATTGACGGAACGGACGAAAGCTGGCTTGCTCTTCGCTGGAGGAGTAAAACGATGTCACTGGAACTCTGGCTGGCTTTCGTCGCCGCCTCGGCGATCTGCCTGTCGGCGCCGGGCCGCGTGTTGATGCTGATCGTGTCCTATGCGCTCGGCCAGGGGCGCAAGTCGATGCTGGCGACGGTCCCGGCCGCCGCCCTCGGCACGGCCGTCGTCATGACGGCCGTCCTCCTGGTTCTCGGCTGGCTTCAGACGGTTGCTCCCGAGATCCTCGATCCGGTCCGCTGGCTGGGTGCTGCCTATCTCGCCTTCGTCGTCATTCGTGCCTGGCGTCTGCCGGGCGGGCATGTCCGCTTCGCCGACAATGACAATCTGCGCGAAGAAAAGCCGCTGCGAATCATGGGGCACATGCTGGCCGAAACGGCCCTCAATCGCCACAGCTATGCCTTTTTCGTGGCTCTGCTCACGCATTTCCTGCAGCCGACGCCGCCGCTGCTCGATCAGGCGGAGGCACTGATCGGGACGTTCCTCGGCCTCGCAGCGGTCGTCTGGCTGGCCGCGGCGATCGGCGCGGAACCGCTGCATCGCCTGGTCCGCATGCATTATCGCAAGCGCTCGCGGGGGCGGCGCAACCGCAATGTGCTGATCGCCTCCAGCTCGGTGACCGCCGGATATCGCAAGATTGCTGCATGACCAATGGTCAGCTTGCCGCAATTTAGCCCATCCATTATGACATCGGCATGTTCACGGAGGGCGCACGCTTCGCTTGCCGCTCGGGGATTGATTGGGAAGACGGCATGATCGCAAGAAGAGACCACGGATTACACCTCGGCCTCGCCGCCGTTCTGCTCGCCGGTCTGGCCGGCTGCACCAGCAGCATGGAAGATGCAGCCAAGCAGGAACTGAAGGCCAATCCCGTGGCGGGCACCTCTGCCGAACAGGTGCAGACGGCAGCGGCGACGGCCGCCGCCAGCACCCTTCCCGCTCCCGTCGATCCGAATGCTGCCGCCGTGCCCGCGCCGATCATTCCCGGCACGCAGACGCCCGCCCCCATCCCGACCTTCAAGGCCGTGGCGCTTTTGGCAAACCCCGGCGCAACCCCGAGCGCCGTCGCCATGGCCGCGGGCCAGGAAAACGTCGCGATCCAGACGGCCGCCATGCCGAGCTCGACGACGGCGGTAACCACGCTGCCCATGTCGACCGACACCGCCGACCCGGCCGTCCTGCCGCCGGAAGTGACAGCCCAGCAGACCATCGTTCCGGTCACCAAGCCGGCCGGCGCAGCGCTCGCCGATGCCTCGCCCTCGGCGACCACCTCGCTCGCCTCCCTCGATACGCAATTCGATACCACGCCGCCGGGCCCGCCTCCGAGCCTGGCGCCGGAGCCCGCCTCCGCAGGGCCCACCGTCATCAACGCGCTGATCAAGAAATATGCGGCGATCTACCAGATGCCGGAAGAGCTCATCCACCGCGTCGTCAAGCGCGAGAGCACCTACAAGCCGACGGCCTACAACAACGGCCATTACGGCCTCATGCAGATAAAGTATTCGACCGCCAAGTCGATGGGCTATAACGGCCCGGCCTCCGGCCTTTTCGACGCGGAAACCAACCTCAAATACGCTATCAAGTACCTCAAGGGTGCCTGGCTCGTCGCCGACAAGAGCCATGACGGCGCCGTCTCGCACTATTCGCGCGGCTTCTACTATGACGCCAAGCGCAAGGGCATGCTCCACGTGCTCCAGCCGGACTTCATGTAAGATCCGGCCCGCGCGGACCTGTGCCGCGCAGCGCCGCTCGCTGAACGGAGAGAGGGTTCCGTCCGGCCCTGACCGTCGCCGCGGCATCCGCGGCTTCGACCGATGCCGCGCCGGGCCCGCCGGAAAAATCGCTTTACTTCAGCGCATCCGAGACGGCCTTTACCAGCGCCTGCGGCCTGTAACCGAGCTTGGACGGCGTCAACCCGAGCCGAACGACGACCAGACGCTCGGACGGCAGGATGGCGACGCTCTGGCCGTCATGGCCAAGCAGCCAGTAGGTTTCGGGCGAAAGACCGAACGTCTCATCCGCCTCGCCACCCGGCCCGACCTGCCAGGCCTGCAACTGGGTATATTGGCTGCCGGAGGCCGCCGTCGGCATCTGCATCTGCGCGACAAACCCCTCCGGCAGCAGACGTTCTCCCTTCCACACACCGTCATCGGCCAGAAACAGGCCGAAACGTGCCCAGTCGCGGGCGGTCGCGTAGACATAGGAGCTGCCAACGAAGGTGCCCGCCGCATCGGCCTCCATCACCGCGCTCGTCATGCCGAGCGGTGCAAAGAGCGCGAGCCGCGGATAGGCCAGCGCCTCGTCAGGCCCGCCGAAGCGGCTCATCCAGATGCGCGACAGGAGCACGCTCGTGCCCGACGAATAGTTGAACTTCTCGCCGGTCTGCGCCAGCGCGGGCTTGGCCAGGCTGAAACCCGCCATGTCCGGCTCAAGATAGAGCATGCGCGTGACATCGGTGACGTCGCCATAGTCCTCGTTGAATTCGAGCCCGCTTTCCATCGCCATCAGGTCGCGCAGCCGGATCTCGGCATGCGCCCCGTCGCGCCATTCGGGAAAGAGCCCGGCGTCGTCGAGGCCGAGCTTGCCGTCCTTGACCAGCCGGCCGAGGATCGCGGCATTGACCGTCTTGGCCATCGACCAGCCGAGCAACGGCGTTGTGGCGGAGAAACCCTCACCATAGGCCTCGCCGAGGATGCGGCCGTCCTTGACGACGACGACGGCGCGCATGCCGGCACCGGTCAGCGCCGGATCGGCGAGCAGCGCGGCGATCCGGCCGTCGGTCGTGCTGACCGCCTCCCCCTCTGGCCAGGGGGCCGCCGGGTCGCTTGCGGTCGTCAGCGCCGGCGCCGGCGCGGAGAAGGCGAGCGCCGCGTCCACATTGCCGTCCGGAACGCTGGCGCAGCCGAGCCCCTCGCGATAGACGGCCCTGCCGGCCGCAAAGGCGCCGAGCATGCGCGCGGTCACCAGCTTGCGCTCCTCATCGACGGAGACATGGATCAGCTTGAGCAGCGGATGGCCAGGCGCCTGCACGTCGAGCGCCAGCACCGCCTCGGCGTCACGGCCGGCGAGATAGTGGTTGGAGCAGACCATCTTCGCCGCATAGCCGGTGCCCACCCGAAGCAATTCCGGCGGTGCCAGCGCCAGCCAGACGATCGCCCCGCCAACCAGCGCAATGACCGTCAGCAAGACACCCTTCAGTACCCGCAGCAACAATCGCATAGGCTTCTCCCTCCCAAGATGGCCGGTCCAGGCTGGCCGGCATGCAAGCAGGATTTGCCGGCGAGCGAAAGTCGCAAAACTTGTGATCGCAGCGCTTGCACACGGATTTTCGCCGTGTCGCCGGAAGCTTGATCCACCAACAGGGCGCGTCATCAAACTGTAGCAGTGCGCGGCTACACGCCATCAACGTTCAATGGATGGCTGACACAGATGACCGATGTTGCGCCCGATGCCGGCTTTCGCAAGAACCACAAGCTCAAGAACGCGCTGCTCCAGCACAAGCCGCTGAGCCGCGACGGCCTGTCGGAACGGCTGTTCGAGCTTCTGTTTTCCGGGCTCGTCTATGCGCAGATCTGGGAAGATCCGGATGTCGACATGGACGCCATGGAGCTTAGCGAGGGCCATTCGATCGTGACGATTGGCTCGGGCGGCTGCAACATGCTCGCCTACCTGTCGCGCCACCCCTCGCGCATCGACGTCGTCGACCTCAACCCCAACCACGTGGCGCTGAACCGCCTGAAGCTCGCCGCCTTCCGCCACATGCCGGACCATGACACGGTGGTGCGGCAGTTCACCGGCGAGCGCAACCGCACCAACAGCCGCAATTTCGACCGTTACATCGCCCCCAATCTCGACGAGTGGACACGTGCCTACTGGAACCGACGGGGCTTGAACGGCAAGCGCCGGATTGCCGCCTTTAACGGCAATTTCTGCCGCACCGGCCTGCTCGGCCGCTTCATCGGCGCCGGCCACCTGATGGCCCGGCTGCACGGCGTCGATCTCACCGAATTTGCCCGCACGACTTCGCTGCGCGAACAGCGCCAGTTCTTCGACACGCGCATCGCACCGCTGTTTGAAAAGCCGGTGGTGCGCTGGATGACCAGCCGCAAGAGCTCGCTCTTCGGTCTCGGCATTCCGCCGCAGCAGTATGACGAGCTCGCCAGCCTCTCCGAGGGTGGCACCATCGCGCCGGTGCTGCGCCATCGGCTGGAAAAGCTCGCCTGCCATTTTCCGCTGAAGGACAACTACTTTGCCTGGCAGGCCTTTGCCCGCCGCTATCCCAAGCCGTCGGAAGGCGCGCTGCCGACCTATCTCAAGGCCGAGAACTACGCAGCGATCCGCGCCAATGCCGCCCGTGTGACGGTGCATCACGCCAATTTCACCGAGCTTCTGACCCAGAAGCCGGCCGGCAGCGTCGACCGCTACAGCCTGCTCGACGCGCAGGACTGGATGAACGAGGGGCAGTTGAACGATCTGTGGAGCGAGATCACCCGCACCGCCGCCCCCGGCGCCCGGGTCATCTTCCGCACGGCCGCCGAAAAGAGCGTGCTCGACGGTCGCCTGTCGGATGCGCTGTTGAGCCAGTGGACCTATCACAAGGAACGGTCCGAAGAGCTCAACCGTCTCGACCGCTCCGCCATCTATGGCGGCTTCCACATCTATGAGAGGAAGGCCTGATGGCCGCCGAGCCGACCGCACCGTCCGTTCTCGACACCGAGCACGCCGAGCGCATGGACGGTATGTACCGCTATCAGCGCCATATCTACGACCTGACCCGCAAATACTATCTCTTCGGCCGCGATCGCATGATCGGTCGCCTCGACGTGCCGGCAAACGGCAGCCTGCTCGAGGTTGGCTGCGGCACGGGCCGCAACCTTCTGCTCGCCCATCGCATCTACCCGACGGCCTATCTTTACGGCCTCGACATTTCTTCGGAGATGCTGGTGTCGGCAAAGGCCAATTTCCGCGGGAAACCGGTCACGCCGAACCTGCAGGTGGCCGACGCCACGACCTTCACGCCCGCAGCCTTCGGCACCGACGGCTTCGACCGGATCATGATCTCCTACGCGCTGTCGATGATTCCCGACTGGGAGAAGGCGATCGACGCCGCGCTTGCGGCGCTGAAGCCGGGCGGCTCGCTGCATATCGTCGACTTCGGCCAGCAGGAACGCCTGCCCGGCTGGTTCCGCCGCCTGCTGCAAAGCTGGCTGGCGCGTTTCCATGTCACCCCGCGGGCGACGCTTCGCGAGACGCTGGCGGCCAAGGCCGAGGCGGCCGGTGTCCGGCTGGAATTCGAAGCCATCGGCGGCGGCTATGCCTGGCATGCGGTAATTCGCACCTGACCGCGGCAAAGGCGGTTGAAAATAACCGATAATTAACGATGATGGATCCAGATGGGGCGTGCTGACCCCGCTGGTCTGCGTTTGTGCGCGCCGCGTCTGGGCGAGAACTCGATTTCGTTTCTGTGGATCTTCCATGCGGTGGCCAACCCTCACGCTCCTGCCCGTTCTCGCCGCGCTTGGCGCCTGCACGTCGGGCAGCTATGACCTGCTGGAAACCGCTTCGGTCAAGGCGCCGCGTTTCCAGGATGTCGACCCGCAGGACTTCGGCTCCAGGACGCCGCACCACCACAAGGTTCACGGAATCGATGTCTCGAAGTGGAATGGCGATGTCGACTGGGTGAAGGTGCGCCAGTCCGGCGTCTCCTTCGTCTTCATCAAGGCGACCGAGGGCAAGGACCGCATCGACTCGCGCTTCGACGAATACTGGCGCCAAGCCGCCGCCGCCGGGCTTCCGCATGCGCCCTATCATTTCTACTATTTCTGCTCGACCGCTGACGAACAGGCCGACTGGTTCATCCGCAACGTGCCGAAGGCGGCGGTGCGCCTGCCGCCGGTGCTCGACGTCGAATGGAACCCGTCGTCGCCGACCTGCAAGCTGCGCCCGGACAAGGCGACCGTGAAGGCGGAGATGAAGCGCTTCATGGACCGTCTCGAGGCGCATTACGGCAAGCGGCCGATCATCTATACCTCGGTGGACTTCCATCGCGACAATCTCGAAGGTGCCTTCCAAGACTATCATTTCTGGGTCAGGGCGGTCGCCCAACACCCGGAAGAAATCTATCCGGCGCGGCGCTGGGCCTTCTGGCAGTATACCTCGACGGGTGTCGTGCCTGGCATCAAGGGCGAGACCGATATCAATGTCTTTGCCGGAACCGAGAAGAACTGGCAGAACTGGGTCGCCGCCGTCTCGAAACGCTGAGTGCCCGCGCCTTGGCGATAAAATGCCGCGTCGGGGCCCGATTTTGTTCGATCGATCTCGCTTTGGTCAAAAAGTCGGCCGATATCGTTTCCGCATCGCTCCGCCCGGCCGCCCGCCGCGTTCGGGCGGAATTCGTCAAACCATTCACGGCACCGTCACGATCGGGGTGTTTCCTCGCTCAACGGTGCCAAGCCACTGCCCGAACCTTCCAAGGATGACGCCATGATGACAACCTCCCGTCTCGCTTTTGTCGTAACCGCCTTCCTCGCGACCACCTCGCTTGCCGCAGCCCAGCAATGCGGCGGCGATCTCGGCGCCTTTCTCGAGGGCGTGAAGGCGGAAGCGATCGCCGCCGGTGCTTCGCCCGAGGCGGCCGCGGCGGCGCTGGCCGGCGCGCAGATCGACCAGAAGGTGCTGTCGCGCGACCGCTCGCAGGGCGTGTTCAAGCAGACCTTCCTTGAATTCTCGCAGCGCACCGTCAGCCAGGCCCGCCTCGACATCGGCCGCCAGAAGATGAAGCAGTATGCCGACGTCTTTGCCCGCGCCGAACAGGAATACGGCGTTCCCGCCGGCGTGATCGCCGCTTTCTGGGCGATGGAAACCGATTTCGGCGCCGTGCAGGGCGATTTCAACACCCGCAATGCGCTCGTCACGCTCGCCCATGACTGCCGCCGTCCGGAACTCTTCCGGCCGCAGCTCCTCAACCTCATCACCATGGTGCAGCACGGCGACCTCGATCCGGCGACCAACACCGGCGCCTGGGCCGGCGAGATCGGCCAGGTGCAGATGCTGCCGAAGGACATCGTCGCCTTCGGCGTCGATGGTGACGGCGACGGCCATGTCAACGTCAAGAAGAGCTCGCCCGACGCCATCCTGACCGCCGCAAAGTTCATCGAGCATCTTGGCTTCCGCCGCGGCGAGCCGTGGATCCAGGAAGTGACCGTGCCGGAGAACCTGCCTTGGGAGAAGACCGGTTTCGGCAGCACGATGACGGCGGCCGACTGGTTCGCGCTCGGCGTGACGCCGCGGGACGGCAATACCGCCTTCGGCGCGCTGCAGGCCTCCGTCGTCCTGCCGCAGGGCCGCAAGGGCCCCGCCTTCATCACCTATCCGAATTTCGGCATCTATCTCGAGTGGAACCAGTCGTTCATCTACACGACCTCGGCCGCCTATTTCGCCACCCGTCTGATGGGAGCCGCTCCGTATCAGAAGGGCAATCCGGAACCGGGCCTGGGCGACGCCGAGATGAAGGCTCTTCAGACCAAGCTGCAGGCGCTCGGCCATGATGTCGGCAAGATCGACGGCATTCTTGGCTCCGGCACACGCATCGCAATCCAGAAGGAACAGCAGCGGCTCGGCATGCCGGCCGATGGCTGGGCAACGCCGGCCCTTCTGGCGGCGCTCTGACGAACGGTCAACCGACAGGCTCGGCTTGAGATCCGGACGGGCAGGCATGTGCGCCTGCCCGGACCGCGGTTTGACCGTTTTCGGGTGGAGGTCGCGCGCTCCTGCGTATACCGCTCGTGGACAGTCGATCCAAAGGATGAGCCATGCCACCCGTCACCGCACCCCGCCTCACGCCCACCACCTGGCTCTTGCTGGCGCTGCTCGGCCTCATCTGGGGTGGATCCTTCTTCTTTGGCCGCGTGGCGGTCGCCCATGTGCCGCCGGTGACGCTGGCCTTCCTGCGTCTGTCGATCGCGGCGCTCGCCCTGCACCTCTATCTGCGCGGCCGTCTCGGCCTCTACCCGGCGCTGGCAAAACGCTGGCCGGCCTTTGTCGTGCTCGGCCTGTTCAACAACGCCATTCCCCACACGTTCATCCTTTTCGGCCAGACGGAAATCGGCGCCGGTCTTGCCGCCATTCTCAACGCGACCACGCCGATCTGGACCGTGCTGATCGCCAACCGCCTGACCGCGGACGAAAAACTGTCGCCGGCCAAACTCGTAGGCACCCTGCTCGGCCTTGCCGGCACCGCGGTGCTGATCGGCCCGAGCGCCTTCCAGGCAAGCCACATCCCGCTCTGGGCGGTGCTGCTGCCCATCGGAGCCGCAATGTCATACGGTTTTGCCGCGACCTACGGCAAACGTTTCCGCGACCTGCCCGCCCCCGTCACCGCCGCGGGCCAGCTCACCGCCTCCTCGCTGATGATGCTGCCGACGGCGCTTCTCGTCGACCATCCGTGGCAGATCCCGTTTCCGCCGGTGAGCGCAGTTGCCGCCATCCTCGCGCTCGCGCTTATGTCCACAGCCTTCGGCTACATCCTGTTCTTCCGCATCATGGCGCTGGCCGGAGCCACGAACACCTCGCTGGTCACGCTGCTCGTGCCGCCAAGCGCGATCCTGCTCGGCGCCCTCTTCCTCGGCGAACGGCTGCAGCTCGTCGATCTCGTCGGCATGGTGCTGATCGGCCTTGCGCTCCTCGTGCTCGACGGACGCCTGCGACTTCCTCGCCGCAGTGCAGCATAGACTTTGCAGATGTCATTCCCTGTGCCTCTTCCCGACGCAGCAACGCGACCGCGATCACGCTTGTTAAGCAACATTAACAAACGCTGAAATTTCGCAAGCGGTTGAATTTTCTACAAAAGCCAAAGGGTGCGACAAGTTTTCCACTGCCTTCAACGGCACTGCAGCACATTAATCGCTTTCCTTGCGACACAAAACGGACATACTATCTAACGGTCAACACAAGGAGGCAGACATGGGACTCACGAACTCTCTCAATGTCCTGATCGTCGGTGCGGCGTTTGTGTTCATTGCCACAATGCTGTTCATCTAACCCAAATGAGTTGAACAAGAGGCCATAGAGGAACCGTAGACGGTCAGGCCCGCAAGCCAGTAGAGCTTTCCAGTTTGCATAAGAAAAGGCGCATCGTCCGTTTGGACATGCGCCTTTTTTGCCTCTTGGGTTCTGGGCTTGGATGACCTCAGCCGCCTCAGGCGGCGGCACCGGTCCCGCGCTCGGCGGCGCGCGCGGCCGGCGCAAGGCCAAGACGGGTGAGCGTGGCCGAGACGAGCGCCGAACGGTTCATCGTATAGAGATGGAAATCGCCAAGCCCACGCCGCAGCAGATCCTCGATCTGCTCGGCCGCGACATCGGCCGCCACCTCGGCGCGCGCCTGCGGTTGATCGTCGAGTCCGGCAAATCGCTCATCGAGGAAAGCCGGGATGGTCGCGCCGCACATCGACGCAAATCGCTTGAGCTGAGTCAGGTTCTGGATCGGCATGATGCCCGGCACGATCGGAATGGAAATGCCGGCTGCCCGCACCCGCTCAAGATAGCGCTCGAACACGTCATTGTCGAAGAAGAACTGGGTGAGCGCCCGGCTGGCACCGTTGTCGACCTTGCGCTTCAGCATGTCGATATCGGCGGCCTCATCGGGGCTCTCGGGGTGCTTTTCCGGATAGGCCGAAACGGAAATCTCGAAATCGCCGAGTTCGCGCAGACCGGCGACCAGTTCGGCGGCATTGGCATAACCGCCCGGATGCGGCTGGTAAACGGTGCCCATGCCGCCCTGGGGATCGCCACGCAGGGCGACGAAATGCTTGACGCCGACGGCGCGGAACTGTTCGACCACCTGCGCCACCTCCTGCCGCGTCGCGCCGACACAGGTCAGATGCGAGGCGGTGCGGAGCGGTGTCTCGGCGATCAGGCGCTGCACCGTCGACAGGGTCGGCTCGCGCGTGGTGCCGCCGGCGCCATAGGTGACGGAGACGAAGTCGGGCGACCAGTCAGACAGTTCGTCAATGGTCTTCCACAGCTGGCCAGCCATGTCCTCGGACTTCGGCGGGAAGAATTCGAACGAATAGCGCAGACGCTGTGAGACGCCCTTGTTTCGATGGTCAGCCGACATGAGCTTCTCCCCGGTTCTCGGCGGTCGATCCGCCCGGTTGCGCCTCGCTGCCCTTGCGGGCGAGCCAGATGGTGACGGTCAGGCCCTGGCTGGCCGTGCTGCCCGGCGGCAGGTCCACGGTCCGCTCCACGGAAAGGCCGGCCTTGGCCAGCCATTCGCTCATGGTCTGGTGCGAAAAGCCGAGACGGACATGGGCATGCTCGTCCCGCAGGTATTCGAGCTTGTGCGGGGCGAGGTCAATGATGACCAGCCGCCCGCCGGCCTTGAGCATGCGCGAGGCTTCCGCCAGCGCCAGTTCGGGCTGGACCAGGAAGTGCAGCACCTGATGAATGATGACGATGTCGTAGTCATGGGCGTCGAGCGGCAGATTGAGAATGTCGCCGTGCCGCACGGACGCCTTGAGCACGCCGGCCTTGTCGAGATTGGCGCGTGCCACGGCCAGCATGTCGCGGCTGGCATCGATGCCGGTCGCACGACGATAGCTGTCCTGGAGAAGCTGCAGGATGCGGCCGGTGCCGGTGCCGAGGTCGAGCAGCGCATCGACGGTCTCGCCGCCCACCAGTTCGAGAAGCTTGGCTTCGACGGCCGCATCATCGACGTGCAGCCGGCGAAGCTCGTCCCATTCCGACGCATTGCGCTTGAAATATTCCTGGGCGCGCTCGGCGCGGGCGCGCTTGACCGCCGAAAGCCGCTCGCCGTCGCGCAAGAGCACGGCATCGCCCTCGAAGGTGGCGGAAAGCAACATGTTGGCGAGGGCGGCGGCATCGCCCTCCTGCTTGAGCCGGAAATAGGCCCAGGCCCCCTCCTGATAGCGATCGATCAGCCCGGCCTCGGTCAGGAGCTTCAGATGCCGGGAAATGCGCGGCTGCGACTGGCCGAGAATGTCGGTCAGGTCGGTGACCGTCAGATCGCCGGCCGCCAGAAGCGCCAGCAGCCGAAGCCGCGTGGGCTCGCCGGCCGCTTTGAGAAGTTCCACCAGGGCGTCGACGCCGAATTTCATGTCTGTCGTCATTGTGAACCCAATCAAGATATAAAGATATCTTTATGTCATGCGGGTTTCTTGTGCAAGGGCAAATAACGATGACGCGAAAGACATCCCCAGGTTCGCCGGCCGAACCGTTTGGCGGCGGCGCAGAAAGAGCGTCACCGCCCCGCTGGAGACAACAAAAAACCCCGGCGAACCGGGGTTTTCGTTGGAGACCAATGCCGATCAGCGCGTCAGGCGCTTGTAGGCCTGGCTGCCCGGATTGAGGGCATCGGGGCCGAGGCGGCGAACCTTGTCCTGTTCATAGTCCTCGAAGTTGCCTTCGAACCATTCGACGTGACCGTCGCCTTCGAAGGCGAGGATATGGGTGGCCAAGCGGTCGAGGAACATGCGATCGTGGCTGATGATGATGGCGCAGCCGGCGAAGGCTTCGAGCGCGCTTTCCAGCGCACCGAGCGTTTCCGTATCAAGGTCGTTGGTCGGTTCGTCGAGCAGCAGCACGTTGCCACCGGCCTTCAGCATCTTGGCGAGGTGCACGCGGTTGCGCTGACCACCCGAGAGGTTGCCGACCTTCTGCTGCTGGTCGCCGCCCTTGAAGTTGAAGGCACCGCAATAAGCGCGGGAGTTCATGTCGAACTTGCCGAGCTTGATGACTTCGGCACCCCCGGAGATCTCTTCCCAGACGGTCTTGTTCGGGTCGAGCGAATCGCGGCTCTGGTCGACATAGCCGAGATGCACGGTGTCGCCGATGCGGATCGTGCCGGCGTCCGGCTTTTCCTGGCCGGTGATCATCTTGAACAGCGTCGACTTGCCGGCGCCGTTCGGGCCGATGATGCCGACAATGCCGCCCGGCGGCAGCTTGATCGACAGGTCGTTGATCAGCGTGCGGCCTTCGAAGCCCTTCTTGATGCCTTCGAGTTCGATGACAACATTGCCGAGGCGCTCGGATACCGGGATGATGATCTGCGCGTCGCCGGGGCGGATGTTCTCGGCCGCGTCGACCAGCTGTTCATAGGCCTTGATACGCGCCTTCGATTTGGCCTGACGGGCCTTCGGGCTGGAGGCAATCCACTCCTGTTCGCGCGACAGCGCCTTCTGGCGACCGGCTTCGTCGCGGGCTTCCTGCTGCATGCGCTTGGCCTTGGCCGTGAGGTAGGCCGAGTAGTTGCCTTCGTAGGGAATGCCGCGGCCGCGGTCGAGCTCGAGGAT
>DAIMJJ010000006.1:0-9778 GCA_036722275.1 Rhizobium sp.
AACGAATCTGATTTGCTACGCCAAATCAATCTGATGAATGAGTTTTGACCCTAGGAATCGGTTTCGGCTGGCCCAGCCGGCGCTGAGGCCGGACAGCTATTTCGCCCACGCCCTGACGCTGCAAAGCCCCTATTTCGTCTATCGCAATACATCGCTTGTCGAACTGATGATGCCGGTCTTTTCTGCCGCACTGCTGAAGGAGGTGCTGCCCTTGTTCAAGGACCGGCACGCGGCGCTGGGGCTCGATCTGTTCTGGCACCAGTTGCCAAGCCGGTCGAAGCGAGCTGTGGCAATCGTCGACGCGACGCCGATGGGGCATTATCGGCCGCGCCAGCAATTTCTTGCCGGCAATATGACGCAGATGCAGGTCAATATTGTCGAAGAAGGCAAGGCTACGCGGCGCCAATTTGGCGTCAAGCGTCAACCGCTCGCGAATATCGGTGCCAAGACCCGCCTTGGCCTCTATCTCAGACAGGGGCGACTTCTGACCTGGCTCTATATGCGTGGAATGCGGGGGACCCTACCCCAGATGACCCGCAGGACGCTTTCCGCCGAGGAGATGGCGAAGATCGAGTGGGAGCAGAGTGCGTTTCGCTTCCAAAAGCCCGCTTTCAATCGCGAACTCTATCAGCGTTTTCACGACGAGTTCGGCCAGCCGACTCAGGATGTCCCGGCGGGGGCGGAGACAGAGAAAGCGCAAGACGGCAGATCCGAGGCGCATGAGCCGGGCGACGGGTGAGCAGCACACGCCGTTCCGCGCTGCTCTCTCATACAAAAACGAGCGATGAGTGGCCGAAAGGATGGCTGATGGTCAAAGTCGAATTGGCGGCGACCGGACTGGCGGGGCACAGGCCCCCAGTAGCGATCCACTGTCCTTGGCGCAGCGGCACGCCGTATTTCAGTGTCAAGGCAAGGAATTCAAACGCCGCTCCGAGCGGGGTCGCCAGGATGTTGGAAGACGATCCTTCCTGGGTGACCCCGCCATCGTGGCAGAGTTCAATAGCGATTGGCGACATCAGGAGAGTGGCATCAAAAGCTTGCGGCTCGCCGAGCCAGAGAGCCCCGGCTCCCGCGCGATCGCTTACCTGCCCAAGCAGGGTCCCCTTTGCCGGCTGCGGCAGGACGGTTGCAGGGATCTCAACCGCGATTGCCATCTCGGTGAAGAGCGGCGCCGCATCATTGGGTGGCCAATTGCCGATCTTCAGCGCGATCTCCACCTCGGCCAAGGGCTGATTGAGATTCGATACCGGCATCTCCTTTGTGTTGTGGAAGACCTCATTCGCTGCCAGTGGCCCGAAGAACAGTTCAGTATTGGCGAACATTCGTTGCGACCAAGGGTTCACCCCTCCCAGCTTCCAGGCTCCGGCCATATCCTCCACAGTGGATAAGGCAAACCGATATGCATCCGCCAAATTGTCCGGCAACTCACTTAGGGCAACATCTGCTTCTCGTCCGGCCGAACGCGCATCGCGCAGCTTTTGGGAAAGGTCTTCAAGAAATCGCATGTCAGAAGGTCGCCTCGCTATCAAATGCACCGGAGGATCGCCACAGGGACGATCCCTATGGCGCAAAGTCAATCCTGACAGCGCAGCCTCGATCTACTCCTCATACTCCGCAGGCCTTGAGTTTGGAAGCCGATTGACCGCCGCCGGTCCATATTCGCACCGCAATTGACCAGGCCGCCGCAATGCATCATTTTCTCGGCGACTCGGCAGCCTTTGCCGGAGCCCGTGAGATGGAAGCAGCGTGAGAGTTCTATGGTCGTTTTCTTCGCAGGTAGCAGACTAAGCGGTTCTTCGCGAATAAGCGGCAAACCACCACTTCTTCTGATTGGCTTCATGCCCTGGAAAACGTTCATGAGCCGGTGGTTCCCAGATTATGAAGTCATCCGCTGTCCAACCGGGCCGAATGCCCTGAAGGGTTTCCTGCTTTGTCTCCCCCGGATTATCACCGACCCGCGGTCGAAGGTTTATGTCTGGAGCTACAAGGAGCCGCGTATCGTCGCTCTCATCTGTCGTCTTTTTTCAATTCCCCTGTTGCGTGTCGAGGATGGCTTTCTTCGTTCTGTTCAACTCGGAGCGTTGCGCGTTCCTCCCATGTCCCTTTGCTTCGCAGAGAAGGCGCTCTATTTCGACGCAACGGTGGAAAGCGATCTTGAGTTGATACTGGAAACCTATGACTTTGCTGCCGACACGGAACTGATGGAGCGGGCCCGGCGCGGCATTGCAAGTCTCGTTTCGTCCCGACTGAGCAAATACAATAGTGGTCAAGCGACCGACATCGACGCGATCTACGGCCCCAAGACCAAGCCGCGAATTCTGGTTGTTGGGCAGGTCGAAGGTGACATGTCCATGGTAAAGGGTATGTCGCGTCAAATGACGAACAACGAGCTCGTTCGCGCGGTTGTTGCGGAAAATCCCGATGCACAAGTCATCTACAAGCCACACCCCGAGGTCCTCAAAGGAATTCGAAAAAAGCCCAAACAGTCCAATCCTGATGCGGTGCGTGATATCTGCCTGGTCGTTGACCAGGACATAGCTCTCGCTGATGCCTTCGAAAGCATAGACAGAGTCTACACAATGACCTCTCTGGCCGGATTCGAAGCCTTGATTCGTGGCCTTCCGGTCACCTGCTTCGGCATGCCCTTCTATGCTGGCTGGGGCGCCACGGATGATCGGGAAAGCTGTCCACGGCGTACACGCCGCCACACGGTGGAGGAGATCTTTGCGGCCGCCTACATCCTTTATCCACGCTATGCCGACCCCGAGACGGGAACGGAACTGGACTTCGAGCAGGGGCTCGCTCTTCTGCAGAAAATGAAAGAGGCCCATGACGCAAGCACGGATGCGTCTGGCGCATCCGGCTCATAGGAACCAGAGTTGCCAAGCTCCAGTGCGCCTGCTCTGCCAGGTTCGCAAGAGGGAAAACCCGGAACCACGCCTCACCACTAAACCGCGATCAGCAAAGATCGGCCCGCGAAGCGTCAGGTCGACTGCGTCTTGAGGCGCGGTGCGATCTCGGTTTCGAACGATTTCAGCGCCGCCCCGATGGCCTGATGCATGTCGAGATAGCGATAGGTTCCGAGCCGTCCACCGAAGAATATGTTCTCTTCTTTGTCCGCCATCTCTTTGTACTTGAGATACTTCTCTTTGTCGGCCGGCGTATTGATCGGATAGTAAGGTTCATCGAGCCGCGTGGCCGCGCGCGAATATTCCCTCACCACGACCGTTTTCTCTGTCTGGTAGTCCCGCTCCGGATTAAAATGGCGAAACTCGAGGATGCGGGTGAACGGGATGTTTTCGTCCGCATAGTTCATCACTGCGGTGCCCTGGAAATCACCAACGCCGAGGACTTCGGTATCGAAATCAATCGTCCGCCATCCGAGCTCACCGTGGACAAACTCGAAGAAGCGGTCGATCGGCCCCGTGAACACCACCGGAGTCGTCTTCGGGACCATGCCGCGAATCTTGAAGAAGTCGGTCTTCAGAGCTACCGAGATCCGGTGAGAAGTCAGCATACGCTCGAAGATTGCTGTGTAGCCGTCGACCGGCAGTCCCTCATAGCGATCGTTGAAATAACGATTGTCAAAATTGTAACGTACCGGCAACCGGGTGATCACGTGTTCAGGCAGATCACGGGGATCTGTCTGCCACTGCTTCGCCGTGTAGCCCCGTATAAACGCCTCATAGAGCGGGCGCCCGATGAGAGAAATCGCCTTTTCCTCAAGATTGGTCGGCATGCGACCAGCCATTTCAGCGGCCTGCTCGGCGACAAGCCTGCGCGCTTCATCGGGGGTCATCTGGCGACCAAAAAACTGGCAGATGGTGCCGAGATTGATCGGCATGGAGTAAACTTGGCCTTTCAGGCTTGTGTATACTCGGTGCTTATAGTCGGTAAAGGCGGTGAAGCGATTCAGGTATTTCCATACGGTCTCATTCGGGGTGTGGAAGAGATGAGCGCCGTATTTATGGACTTCGATCCCGGTCTCGGATTCGTTCTCGCTATAGGCATTGCCGCCAATATGCGTCCGGCGGTCGAGAACAAGCACCCGCTTGCCCATATCTGCAGCACGTTCGGCAATTGTGGCTCCATAGAACCCCGCTCCAACGATAATCAAATCGAAGTTGGCGGGTTCGAAATGGTCGACGTAGCTGATTCCGCTCACCTTGACATCCTTGTTTTTAACCGCCTACGTTGTGGTGAAGGAGGGTTAGCATACAGTCGCATATCAGTAAATTTGCGAGTGCCAACTATTTGCATTTTGCTCGGCCACCTGACGGATGGCCAGTTTTCGGTACAGCGTCATGCGTGAACGCATCGCTCTCCGAGACCGAACGCGCAGCGATGCGCAGTGCTCAACGAGCGCGATAACTCAACGCAGCGAGATGAGAATGGCGCACAAAGATGAGAAAAACCTCGAAAAAGGCGATGGGTTGCCGAAAGGCGCCGCGGAGACGAGCCCAAAGCTCAGTCAAGGCAACACGCCACCGGATGCCATGCCTGCTCAGGAGCGGCAGACAGAGTTGCTCCAGGGGATATACAGTCAGCTGCAAATTCTGAATACAGGCATCGCGCGCCTAAATCGCACCGTGGAACGCTCCGACAGCACTGCAGCCCATTTTCACCGAAAGCGCATCAAGATAGCCGTCGACGAGATGTTTGAATTCATCCGAACCGATATGGCATCCGCTATGTTTGTTGGCGGTGACCGCATGCAAATCAAGCGACTGGCCCTGGAAGCGGTGACTGTTGAAGGCGCTCATCTTGAAATGGGTGTGTTCAAGGGCGACTCCATCAACTTTCTCGCGGAACGGAAAAAAGACCAGATCTTTGATGGCTTCGACAGCTTCGAAGGCCTGCCCGAGGCATGGTCCTCCGGACATACAGGGCCCAATGACAGCACTTTTTTCGATGCGGGTTTCTTCAGCACAGACATGCCGAAGGTCCGAGACAATGTCCGTCTACACAAGGGCTGGTTCCAAGAGACAATCCCCGCCTGGAAAGCATCCTCAAGAGAGAACATTGCTTTCCTGCATATCGATTGCGATATCTACTCATCTACGGTCCATGTGCTGGAGGCATTAGCCGATCGGATCGTCGCGGGGACGATCATCGCATTCGATGAGTTGCTCGGCTATTACGAATGGCAGGATGGAGAGTACAAGGCTTTCAAGGAGTTTGTCGAAAAATACAAGGTGGAATTCGAGTATCTTTACTACCGGTTTGATTGCGTCGTCGTCCGTGTAACGCAGATTGGCTGAACCGGGCGACGCACGCACCGGAGACAGAAACCGCTCAAAGCGGCAACAGAAATACGGTCCGGCGATCGGTGACTCCGCCGGTGAATTTCTTTGTGGCTCGTGCCCCTGCTTACAAGCGCTACGTCACGTTGGACCATTGAGCCGCGCATGCCAGTTCCAGGCAGACTGGACGATTTCCTGGATGCCATGCTTGGGCTCCCAGCCGAGCAGCGTGCGAGCGGTATCGTTGCTTGCCACAAGCATGGGCGGATCACCGGGACGGCGCTCAGAATGCACCACAGGCAGCGGACGACGGGAAACGCTTTCGATCGCGTCGATCAGTTCCTTGACGCTCGTGCCAACTCCAGTGCCGAGATTGACTGCTGTTGTCTCGCCACCATTGAGAAGATAATCCAGCGCTTTGACATGCGCGTCGGCGAGATCATTCACATGGATATAGTCCCGAATGCAGGTCCCATCGCGGGTAGAGTAGTCAGAGCCGAAGATCGAAAATGAAGGTCGCCGCCCCAATGCGGCCTCAATGGCCAGAGGGATCGCATGTGTCTCCGGTGAATGCCATTCGCCAATACGTCCTTCGAGATCCGCACCGGCAGCGTTGAAATAGCGCAACATAACGGAGCGCATCCGACCGCACAGGTCATAGTCGCGTAGCGCCTGCTCAACCAGGAACTTGGTACGGCCGTACGGGTTAATGGGACTTTGCGGATGATTCTCGTCCAGCGGCAGGGTTTCCGGTGTACCGTAAGTGGCGCAGGTGGACGAAAAGACGAAAGCGCGGATATCTGCCTCTATCAACGCCCTCAGGAGATTGAGCGCGCCGGATACATTGATTTCGTAGAAGGCTTCCGGCTCCCGGAACGACTGGCCAACCTCGATCAGTCCAGCAAAGTGAAGCGCCGCGATCGGCTTGTGGCGCTGCAGCACCTCGCGCAAGCGGTCCAAGTCACGAATATCGCCTTCCTCAAGCGGTCCCCATCTGACGAACTCGCGGTGTCCGCTGGTGAAATTGTCGTAGACGACAGGAGTGAAGCCCCTTTCTGCGAGGGCCAGACAGGTATGCGAGCCTATGTAACCGGCTCCGCCAACGACGAGTACAGTGTTTCCAGTCATCATGGCTTACGATCTCACCGTGGATGTTGTGGAGGGGCCGATTTGAAGCAAAGGGCCGGGTCTAACCATATCCCGATCAACCGCCGGGAGTGCACCGCCTAGGTTATGCAGATACGTCTGATTATTCTAGCATTTTTTGGCGACTCGCTGTTGGATTTAACAATTGACGGCTGCTCTCTCCGTTCGGTTCCTGCCCGCGCCTTGCCTTCTCCGACAACGGGTTCGCAATGAAACGGGCTATCGAAAAACAGGCCGCATGAGGCGAGATTGAAATTGTGAAGTGTGGCCAATGTCTACAACGTCACTCTGGAGTGGTCACGGTCTGGCAGGTCGACCGACAACGGCTTCATCGAGGCATTCACCAGCAAGCTGCACGCGGAGTGTCTGAGCGCCCATTGGTTCCCGCCCCCGACGAATTCCCGCCAAAAGGTGGGGTTTTGGCGCAGGACTATTACGAGCAGCGTCCTCACTCGGCGATCGGATATAACGTCCCGATCGCCTGGCATAGTCCCGGTGGCGCCACCAGCCCGCCATCGCGATCTCAGCCGGAAAACTCCAGCTTCCGGCTATCCAAGGTTTGGTCCCAGAGCAGAGCATCAGAGCGATGCTCAACGACACGGATGGTGTTGCACAGGTAGTTTAAGGTGATGAGGTTGGCCGCCGCAGAGGTACATTCAGGGGCACGAACTGAGGTACGCATCCATCTCTAAGTATCTGAATTTCCCTGCCGAAATGATAATGGCTGGGGCGCCAGGATTCGAACCTGGGAATGCCGGTACCAAAAACCGGTGCCTTACCGCTTGGCGACGCCCCACCAGTGAGCAGTGGCAAAGCCTCACCGCTCGCGGATGGCCGCCTGATTAGCAAAGGCGGGCGGCAGCGGCAATGACCTTGCGACGGTTTTTTTAAAAGGTCGGGGCCTGCCGTTTCGCGGGCCGCCTCACCGGTGGCGGTGCCACGAAATCGCGCCACAGCCCCCTTCCCAATCGTCTTGCAAGCCCCCTGCCGGCCACCCTGCCGTTTTTTTTCCACGGAACGAAGCGGCGGCTTGCGGGTTTTGCCCTGCATCCACCCAGGCAACGCAACCAAGCAAGAAGGAGTTTTCCATGCCCTCCATCAATTCTGCACGCATCCTCATCCTCGCCACCGACGGCTATGAACGCTCGGAGTTGCGCATTCCGCTCGACAAGCTCAAGGCCCATGGCGCCAAGGTCGAGATCGCTTCGCTCAAGAAGGAGCCGATCAAGAGCTGGGACCAGAAGAACTGGGGCGACACGGTCGATGTCGATCTCACCGTTGCCGACGTCTCGGTCGACGATTACGATGCCCTCGTCATCCCGGGTGGCCAGATCAACCCCGACATTCTGCGCGCCGACCAGGGCGCCGTCGCGCTGGTGAAGTCGTTCATCGGCTCGGGCAAGCCGGTTGCCGCCGTCTGCCACGGGCCCTGGCTGCTCGTCGAGGCGGGGGCGCTCAAGGGCCGCAAGGCGACCTCCTATGCCTCGATCAAGACCGACCTGATGAATGCCGGGGCCGCCTGGCGCGACGAGGCCGTGGTGACCGACCAGGGCATCATCACCTCGCGCAATCCGAACGATCTCGACGCCTTCGTGGCTAAGATCGTCGAGGAGGTCGAGGAAGGCCGCCACGAGCGCCGTGTCGCCTGAGACCGCTCTTTGGGACCCGGCCCCTTGAGAAGGGGTCGGGTCTTTTTCGCGGTGACTGACCCAATCCGCCCGACCGCCTGGCGCCCGAGAAGCCGACGTCCGGGCGCCTCAAGACCACGAAAGAAAGGCCGGAGGCGCCGATATCGGCCTTCGGCGCGCTTTCTTTGCCCCTTTACGCCGGCCCTTTTGCGGTGCGATATCTGCATCAAAGAAATGCGCATCGCCAAAGGAGCCGTCATGCCCGGATATTCCGCCCGCCCGCCCGCCATCCCCACCGTGCTGCTCGACGATCAGGTGGTGCGGGTGACGCGCTGGGACTTCGAGCCCGGGGCTGCGACCGGCCACCATGTACACGGCATGGGTTATGTCGTCGTCACCATGAGCGAATGCGAATTCCTCGTCGAGGACGCCACCGGCGAACATCGGATCAAGCGGCCGATTGGCGAGGTCTATCGCCGCGACGCCGGCGTCGAGCACAATGTGATCAACGGCGGCGACAAGCCGATGTCGTTCATCGAGATCGAATACAAATGAGCGGAGCCCGCGGCACGCCGGATGCGCCGGAATTCGACCTTGCCTTCGAGCCCGCCCACGGCCAGGCGGTGCCGGTGGCCGAGCATGTCCAGCGCATCACGGTCAACAATCCCGGTCCCTTCACCTTTCACGGCACCAACAGCTATATCGTCGGCGACCGCTCGGTGTGCGTGATCGATCCCGGCCCGGAGGACGAGGCGCATTTTGCCGCGTTGATGACGGCGCTCGCCGGCCGCGAGGTGACCCATATCGCGGTCAGCCATACCCATAAGGACCATTCGCCGCTGGCGCGGCGTCTGAAGGCGGAGACCGGCGCCCAGATCGTCGCCGAGGGTCCGCACCGCCCTGCCCGACCGCTGCATGAAGGCGAGACCAATCCCTTTGCCGAAAGCTCGGATGTCGACTTCGTGCCCGACATCGCGCTTTCCGAGGGCGACGTGGTCGAGGGCGACGGCTGGCGGCTCACCACCATCCTGACGCCCGGCCACACGGCCAATCACGCCGCCTTTGCGCTCGACGATCAGGGCATCGTCTTTTCCGCCGACCATGTCATGGCCTGGGCAACCTCGATCGTTGCACCGCCGGACGGCGCCATGGGCGATTACATGGCCTCGCTGGAACGGCTACTGTCCCGCGACGACCGGGTCTATTTTCCCGGCCATGGCGGACCGGTCAAGGATCCGGCTGCCTTCCTGCGCGGCTTGAGGACGCATCGGCGCATGCGCGAAAGGGCGGTGCTGGAGCGCATCCGCGCCGGCGACCGACTGATCCCGGACATGGTGAAGACCATCTATGCCAGCACCGATCCTCGGCTGCACGGCGCAGCCGCCCTTTCGGTGCTCGCCCATCTCGAGGATCTCGTGGAAAAGGGCCAGGTGGAAACCGACGGACCGGCCCGGCTCTCGGGCGTGTATCGGCCGGCCTGATCTCGGCAAACGAGGAGAAACAGGTGACACGCGTGGTCTTGCTCTTCCTCCTTCTGGCCGCGCTGGCCGCACCAGGGGCCAGCTTCGCTGCCGAACGGCCGCAAGGGATCGCCTATGGCGACAGCCCGGCGCAGCGGATCGATTTCTATCCCGCGCCGGCCGGCCACGCGCCCGCGCCGCTCGTCGTGTTCATCCATGGCGGCGCCTGGCGCATGGGCGACAAGGCGATTGCGACGGGCGAGAAGGCGGCATTCTTCCGCGCAGAGGGCTATGCCTTCGC
>DAIMJJ010000006.1:9878-25220 GCA_036722275.1 Rhizobium sp.
TACCGGGCCGCCTTCGGCGACGACACGGAACGGCAGGTGTCGCTTTCGCCGATCGCCCATGCCGGGCGGCCCAATGCCGCGGCCTTCCAGCTGATCTGCGCCACACAGCGGGCGGATGCCTGCCCGCAGGCGGCAGAGCTTGCGGACGCACTCGAGGCCGAAGGCACGCCAGCCACCGTCCTGCCGGTCGATGGCGCCAGCCACCGCGATCTCAACCAGGACATCGGCGTGGCGGGCGATCCGACGTCGGTGGCGGTTGCCGCCTTCCTGCGCGAACAGTTCTAGCCCGGGGTTTGGACCGTCGGGCGGTTCCGGCTCAGTCGCCGGCAATCCCCAGAAGCTCGGCGTCGAGTGCGTGCATATAGTGCTCGGCGATCTCCGCGCCGATGCCGAGATCATGCGGCCCGAAGCGGCTGGCGACCCTCAAGTCCACCAGCGTGGTTTCCGCCTCCTCGCGCAGACGGATGACGATGTCGAAGGGCAGGCCAAGCGCGAAGGTGCGGGTCGTCGCCTGCAGACGCACGGTGCCGACAGGTTCCGGCGGCACGGGCGGCGCGGCGATCCCGGGCTCGGGCCGCGGCAAGGGCACCGGCACGTCGGTGGGTGCGGCATTCGGATCGATCACCACGGCGTCGGGGGCCGCCGGAGCCAGCGGCTGGAACTCCGGCACCGCGAATTCCTGGCCACGCTCGGCAACGATGACAAGGCCATTGGCCTCGGCCACCTTGCGCACGGCCTCGTAGACGCGGTCGAGCGCGCCTTCGTACCGGCGGCCCGTGAGCCCCGGATAGGCGGCAGCCTGCGCCGCGCGGCTCGCCGGCGACAGGGCGGGACGCTCCATCCACTGCTGCCTGGCTTCAGGCGGGTTCAGCCATTGCGGCGGATCAGCAAGATCGCTCGACACGTCGTAGATCGGCGGCAGGGTGACGTAGCGGACGGCGGCCCATCCGGTAAGCCCGATCGGCAGCGTGGCATAAATCAGCGCCCACATGGCCGCGACGCCGCCGAGCGCGCCCACCTGCCACAGACGGGCAAGGCCGATCAGCGCCAGCGGCACGGCCAGCAGGGCCGGAATGGTCGACATGCCGACCAGCGCCACGAAATCCGGCGTGGTGAGCGGACCGAAACGGTGGGCGAGCACGACGATCGCCAGCATGCCGGCGGAAAACAGCCCGAGCCGCCGGGCGAGAAAGGCCGAACGCGATACGGGTCTGTCGTAACGGATGGTCATTGCGGGCGGCACCGGTCGGGCGGGAGGATCAGCGAAGCAGTCTCACCTGTTTATCGCCTGCCCGATGGGGCGACAAGCGGCGGGTGCTGCCTGTTGCAGCGGAAAGGCGACGGATCGGCCCCCGGGAGCCGTGGGCTCAGGGCCTGGGCGGCAGTTCCGGAGATGGATCGAGCGACGGGTCAAGTGACGTGTCAGGGGCCGGATCGCCCGGATCGCTTGCATCGGAGGGCTCCCCGAGATCGAGGACTTCGCCATTCAGTGTCGGCGCCGAGCCGTCTTCCGGCACCACGAGCTCAATCGCGCCACCGTCGGGTTGAGAAGGATCGGGCAGCGACGGAGCGTTGACCGGCAGCGGCATGTAGAGCGAAACCAACACGATGACGCCGATGACGATCAGCCAGCTGCCAACGATGCGCGAGGGGATGACCAGCCAGGGCCCGCGAAAATGGCGCAGCATCAGGCCGGGCGCCAGCACCAGCCACGACGCGCTCATCACCGTGCCGGAAGCAAAGTCGAGGAGGCCGACGCCGAGGTCGTCCAAACCGACGAACAGCGAGAAAGAGAAGGCCACCAGGCCGGCCGCAACCATCACCGCCCAGCGACGCCAGGGACCGACGAGCCAGAGGGAGAGGCCCGTCGCGATCACCGCCGCCGGGGCGATCAGATAGAGCACCTCGCCGAGCGGCGACGACAGGATCGCCCCGAAGATCGTGTCGAAAAAGGTCAGCATGGCGACGAGGACGCCGAGGAAGACGCCGATGATCCAGCCAAACTCGCGGCGTGTTTCGACCATGGCGACGCCGAGTGACAGGCCGAGCATGGCAAGCGCCAGGTCGTAGACCGAGAAGGTGAACAGCGCGCCGAGCTCGAGGAAGCCGTAGTCATGCGGCAGGCCCTGCGACAGGAGCAGCAGGACGAAGCCGGCGCCGAGCAGCCAGAGCGAGCGGCGAAAACCGGAGGACGCAAAAATCGCGGCAAAATCCGGCCGGGTCCCCGTCGTGCTCGGCATCTGGTGCGTCACAACGGCCGAGGCCTTCTTAGGCGAAGAGGCCCTGGCTCCAGCGGCGGTGTCGCTGGCCCTGGCCTGCCCGGCTTCCGGCCCGGTCTCGGCGGGGCGGCGGCGGGGACCGGAGGCCATGGTTCCGTCGGCACGCACCCTCGCCTTGGAACGGGATCTATGGCTCTGGCGGCGCTTGGTCATTGGTCGTCCGGTCTTTCTGATGGCTCGCCTCGCGAGGCGTGACTTCGGCTATTCCACAAACGACTTGCTTTGTCATCCAAGGGCGCGACAATCGACGGCGGACGGTGTTCGTGGGGAGACGGTCGCGATGATGCGAATTCTGATGCTGACGGCGGTCACGCGGCGCGAGCGCAAGGTGGCGACGAGCTTCGTCTTCGACACGGTCAACGCGCTCGGCGGCTGGATCGACGACGTGCAGATGTATTCCAACGTGATGAACACGATCCGCATGACGCTTGCCGCCGGAGCCTATCCGGCGCTGATCGCAGCGCTTCGGGACGGCGGCATCACCGTCGACGAGCCACCGGCCGATCCGCCGGGCATCCAGCCCGAGGCGGAGCGCATGGCGACCCTGCAGATCAACTTCATCCACGACGAACCGGACCTCAAACGCGAGGTGCCGGCCGTTCCCGGCTAGAGGCCGCGGCGGCCAGACAGGTCGCGACTACTGATCCACCTTCGCGGCACTGCCGATCGCCGCCTGCGCCGCCGAAAGCCTTGCGATCGGCACGCGGAAGGGCGAGCAGGAGACGTAGTCAAGATTGGCGCTTTCGCAGAAGTGGATCGAGGCCGGATCGCCGCCATGCTCGCCGCAGATGCCGAGCTTCATGTCGGGACGGGTCTTGCGACCGCGCTCGGCGGCAATGCGGATCAGCTCGCCCACCCCGTCGAAATCGAGCGAGATGAAGGGATCGTGCTCGATGATGCCCTTGCGCTGATAGGTCGGAATGAAGGCCGACGCATCGTCGCGGGAAATGCCGAAGGTGGTCTGCGTCAGGTCGTTGGTGCCGAAGGAGAAGAATTCGGCGGCCTCGGCGATCACATGGGCGCGAAGGGCTGCCCGCGGCAGCTCGATCATCGTGCCGACGAGATAGGAGATCTCAAGCCCACCTTCGGTCATGACCTCGCGGGCCACCTTGTCGATCAGGGCCTTCACATAGTCGAGCTCGGCCTTGAGGCCGACGAGCGGCACCATGATTTCCGGCACGACGGCCGCGCCCGTCTCGCGGGCCGCCAGCACCGCCGCCTCGAAGATGGCGCGCGCCTGCATCTCGGCGATCTCCGGATAGGAGATGGCCAGACGACAGCCGCGATGGCCAAGCATCGGGTTGAACTCGTGCAGGGCGTCGACGCGCTGGCTGAGCAGCTGGGCATCCATGCCCATGGCCGCCGCGACCTCGCCGATCTCCTCTTCCGTCTTCGGCAGGAATTCGTGCAGCGGCGGGTCGAGCAGGCGGATGGTGACCGGCAGGCCGTGCATGATGGAGAAGAGCTCGGTGAAGTCGGAGCGCTGCATCGGCAGAAGCTTGCCGAGCGCTGTGCGGCGGCCCTCCTCGTCCTCGGCGAGAATCATCTCGCGCATGACCTGGATGCGGTCGCCCTCGAAGAACATGTGCTCGGTGCGGCAGAGGCCGATGCCCTCGGCGCCGAAGGAGCGCGCGGCACGCGCATCGACCGGCGTGTCGGCATTGGTGCGCACAGTCATACGGCGCGCCTTGTCGGCCCATTCCATCAGCTGCGCGAAATCGCCGGACAGTTCCGGCTGCAGCATCGGCACCTCGCCCTTCAACACCTGGCCGGTGGAGCCGTCGATGGTGATGACGTCGCCCTTCTTCAGGGTGACGCCGGTGCCGATCAAGAGTTCGTTGCGCAGGTCGACGCGCATGGTGCCGGCCCCGGCAACACAGGGAATGCCCATGCCGCGCGCGACGACCGCCGCGTGGCTGGTCATGCCGCCGCGGGTGGTCAGGATGCCTTCGGCGGCGTGCATGCCGTGAATGTCTTCGGGGCTCGTCTCCACACGGACGAGAATGACCTTGCGGCCCTCTTCCTCGGCCATGACCGCCTCTTCGGCAGTGAACACGATGGCACCGGTTGCCGCCCCCGGAGAGGCCGGAAGCCCGGTACCGATCACATGGCGCTCGACCTTGGGGTCAATGGTCGGATGCAGCAGCTGGTCGAGCGAGGACGGCTCGATGCGCAGGACGGCCTCCTCTTCGGTGATCAGGCCTTCGGCCACCATGTCGACGGCGATCTTCATCGCCGCCTTGGTGGTGCGCTTGCCGGAACGAGCCTGCAGCATCCACAGCTTGCCG
Source organism: Rhizobium sp. (assembly GCA_036722275.1). Taxonomy (GTDB): domain Bacteria; phylum Pseudomonadota; class Alphaproteobacteria; order Rhizobiales; family Rhizobiaceae; genus Allorhizobium. The sequence goes on from DAIMJJ010000006.1 coordinate 14,446, forward strand.
CGCTCGATGGTGAACTCGAGATCCTGCATGTCGCGGTAATGCGCCTCCAGCCGGTCGCAGATGCGGCCGAACTCAGCGAATGCGTCGGGCATCACCTTTTCCAGCGATGGCCTGTCGGAGCCCGATTCGATGCGGGCGGCCTCGGTGATCGATTGCGGCGTACGGATGCCGGCGACCACGTCCTCGCCCTGGGCATTGACTAGAAACTCGCCGTAGAGCGCCTTCTCTCCGGTCGAAGGATTGCGGGTGAAGGCAACCCCGGTTGCCGAGGAGGAGCCGAGATTGCCAAAGACCATGGCTTGAACGGTCACGGCCGTGCCCCACTCGGCGGGAATGTTGTGGAGCATGCGGTAGGTGACGGCGCGCGGGTTCATCCAGCTGGCAAAAACCGCGCCGATCGCGCCCCAAAGCTGAACATGAGGGTCCTGCGGGAACGGTTCGCCCAGCGATTCCTCGATGACTTCCTTGTAGAGCGCGGTCACATGCTGCCATTCGGCGGCGGACAGATCGGTGTCCAGTTCGTGACCGAAGCGGGCCTTTTCATCCTCGAGGATTTCCTCGAAGACCTCGTGATCAATGCCCATGACCACGTCGCCATACATCTGGATGAAGCGGCGGTAGCTGTCCCAGGCGAAACGCGCGTCGCCGGCATTGTGGCCAAGCGCCTCGACGGTCCGGTCGTTGAGGCCGAGATTGAGAACGGTGTCCATCATGCCGGGCATCGAGGTGCGGGCACCCGAACGCACCGACAGAAGCAGCGGCAGCGACGTATCGCCGAAGCCGCGGCCGGTCGCCGCTTCCATGCCCTTGATGCCTTCGAGCACCTGCGCCTTCAGATCATCGGGCAGGCTACGGCCGTTCTGGTAGTAGAAGCTGCAGGCATCGGTGACGATGGTCAGGCCCGGCGGCACCGGCAGACCGAGGCTCGCCATCTCGGCGAGGTTCGCGCCCTTGCCACCCAGATGATTCCGGTCGGCAGCGCTCCCCTCGGCAGTTCCGTTGCCGAAGGTGTAAACCCATTTCCTCATGCCTCATCTCCACCCAAACAGGCTTTTTCCGACGGTTTACAGCATATGTGACAGAATGAAAACGCCGAGTACGCATGATTATGCTGCATTGCATCATTAATGCGGCAGACAGTTAATATCAGTGTCGTCCGACGGCCGTGGAAAGCTCAGGGCGCCGCCAGCACGGCGAGTTCCGCGGGCGTCGGCGCACCGAAGACCAGCGTCCCGAGCCGCACATCGGCCACGCGCAGGACGGCACGCTTGCCGTCTGCGGAATAGAGGATGCGAAGCGCGCTGGCGGCGCAGGCGCCGGGCTGGCAGGCCTGAAAAAGCTGCATCGCCTGGCCGTCGACTTCGATCCGCGTGGAGGCGAGCGCCACATAGCGGTCGCGGGTGACCATGTTGCGCACCCAGGGCGGCAGGCCCGGCTTGCCGCGGATGAGAGCGACCAGGCTCTCGCGATGGGGTTCGGATGTGGCGATGATGGCGGGGAGGAAATTGCCCGAGAGCGACGGTTCGGCCGCACCGGCGCCACCCGGCTGCAGGAGCGCCAGGAAAATCCACAACAGCATGCCGGGCGATGCCGGCGAGAACGGCCATCCCTTGCTCATCGCGATCGATCCCTGTTTTGATTCGTTAGGGCGACAGAACCCCGTCATCCTCTTCGGATCGCGGGAAGATGGGAAGGGGCTCCGTCCGCTCAGCCTTGCGGCCTTCAAGGGACGCTTTTTGTCCAGGACCCGGCCCTTTGACGCAATTCGGGCACAATTGGAACGTTTTTGCCCGCATCATTTATCGATACTTCATCGTTCGCGCATATGATTGTGCGTCAACGATCCGGAAGAAAGGAACACAGCGCCCGTGGCACCCGAAGGAATGACGGCAAAACTGGCCGAGCTGGGCGAAGGGTCCGCCGCGCTGATCGCTGTCTTCGATCCGGATGACCGGCTGCGCTATGCCAATGCCGCCTTCCGCAGTGCCTATGTCGTCGATCCGGGCGAAACGGTCAGCTGGTCGGAGCTGATGCGCCGCAACTTCCACGCGGGTCGCGGCGCCATCGTTTCTCATCCCGACATCGAGGCCTGGATTGCCACGGCACTGTCGCGTCGCGGAAAGGTGCCCCGACGCACCTTTGAGGCGGACCTCGTCGACGGCCGCTGGCTGTGGGTGGTGGAAACGGTTCACGCCGATGGCTGGATGCTGTTCGTCGGCACCGACATCACCGATCTTCGCCGGGAGGAACGCGAGCTCAGGCAGCTGCGCGATTTTGCCACCCGCGCCGCACAGACCGACGAACTCACCGACATCTCCAATCGCCGTCACGTGTGGTCGATGCTGGAAAACCTGCTGACCGGCGTCTACGCCGCGGATACGCGCGACGGCTGTCTCTGCCTGTTCGACCTCGACTTCTTCAAGCAGATCAACGACCGTTTCGGTCACCAGGCCGGCGACAGGGTGCTGATCGATTTCGCCCGCACGGTACAGAAGAGCATTCGCCTCAAGGACGGCTTCGGCCGGATCGGCGGCGAGGAGTTCATGCTGCTGATGCCCGACACCTCACTTGCCAATGCCAAGAAGATCGTCGACCGGCTGTTCGATGCCGTGCACGAACGTCGCCCCATCGCCGCGGCACCGGACTTTTCCTACACGTTTTCGGCGGGCCTGACCGAGATCCGCGGCGACGATACCGCGCAGTCGGTCTATTCGCGGGCCGACCAGGCGCTCTACCAGGCCAAGCACGAAGGTCGCGACCGGCTGATGCTGGCGGCCTGACGCCCTCCCCTCCTCGCTTTGAGGAATGCCTTAGACCGCGTCGCGCTCGCGCAGCGCCTCGGCCGTCTGCAGATCGACCGACACCAGCTGGCTGACGCCCTGCTCGGCCATGGTGACACCGAACAGGCGGTTCATGCGCGCCATGGTGATCGGATTGTGCGTAATGATGACGAAGCGCGTCTCGGTCGAGGCCGCCATTTCGTCCATCAGGTTGCAGTAGCGCTCGACATTGTGGTCGTCGAGCGGCGCGTCGACCTCGTCCAGCACGCAGATCGGCGCCGGATTGGTGAGGAACACCGCGAAGATCAGCGCCATCGCCGTCAGCGCCTGTTCGCCGCCCGAAAGCAGCGTCATCGTCTGCGGCTTCTTGCCCGGCGGACGGGCGAGGATTTCGAGGCCGGCTTCGAGCGGATCGTCGCTCTCGATCAGCTGCAGTTCGGCCGTGCCGCCGTTGAACAGGTGGGTGAAGAGCCGCTGGAACTGGGCATTGACCACATCGAAGGCGGCAATCAGGCGCTCGCGGCCCTCGCGGTTGAGGCTCTGGATGGCGCCGCGCAGCTTCTTGATCGCATCGATGATGTCGTCGCGTTCCTTGATGAGCGCCGCGAGGCGTTCCGACAGTTCCTTCTGCTCTTCCTCGGCGCGCAGGTTGACGGCCCCGAGACGCTCGCGCTCGATGCGCAGCCGGTCGAGATCGCGCTCGACCTCGCGCAGATCCGGGATTTCCGACGGGTCCTTGAGGCCCGTCAGCCGGAAGGCCTCGTGCGGCGGAACGGAAAGCGCCTCGTGGATGCGGGTTTCGGCTTCCTTACGCCAGTCGCGGGCGGAGACAAGGCGTTCCTCGGCGCGGCCGCGCTTCTCACGGCTTTCGGCGAGCTCGGCGAGTGCTGCCGCGGCCTTCTGGTCGGCGTCGCGCTGGCGCGTCTCTGCCTCGACCAGCCGGTCGGCTGCGGCTCGACGGGCGGTCTCGGCCTTGTCCAGCTCGGTCATCAAGGCGCGGCGCTTTTCCTCGACCTCGTCGGGCGCGAGTTCCAGCCCGATCATCTCGTCTTCGGCTTCGGCCATGCGGTCGCGCAGCGTGGCGATATGCTCCTCGGCATTGCGCGCCCGGGCCTGCCAGGTCGAGCGCTCCTGGCGGATGGCAAGGATGCGCCGACGGCGGCTCTCGTCTTCGCGGGCCAGTCCCTCGAAGCGTGCGCGCGCCTCGGCGAGGCGGCCACGATCGGTGGCGACTTCCGCTTCCGCCTCGCGCAGCCGGGTGTCGAGGGACGACAGGTCCGGCGTTTCCTCAATCTCGATGCGGGCGTTTTCCTCCTGTTCGAGGGCCTCCTCGATCTGGGCATTGAGGCCGTTGACCGCCTCCTCGATGACGACACGCCGGCGGACGAGATCGCCCGAGGCGCGTTCCGCCTGGGTCAGCGCCTCGCGCGCTTCCGCAAGGTGGCGCACCGACAGGCGCTGACGTTCGCGAGCCTCGGAGAGCCGGCTTTCTTCCAGTCGGATGGCATCGAGGGCTTCGGCCAGACGCTCCTCGGCATCGCCGAGCGCATACTGCGCCTCCTCGACTTCCCCCTCAATCTCGGTGAGCCGGTTCTTCTGGGCCAGACGCAGCGCCGCGGCACTCGGCGCCTCGGAGCCGGCGACATGGCCATCCCAGCGATAGACGGCGCCCTTCGGGGTGACGAGACGCTGGCCCGGGCGAAGCTCTGGCATCAGGCGAAGCGCGTCCGCCTCATCGACCACGCCGATCTGGCGCAGGCGGCGATTGAGGGCGCTGGGCGCGCTAACATGCGCGGCGAGCGCCACGACGCCTTCCGGCAGTGGCGGATCGCCCGAGCCGTCGCCGTTGAGCATCCAGTAGGCCGGCGCCGAGGCATCGAGCGGGCTGTCGAGATCGTCGCCGAGGGCGGCTCCAAGCGCCGTCTCGTAACCGCGGGTCACAGTCAGCTCTTCGGCAACGGGCGTGAAATCGCCGGATGCTGCCGTGGCCAGCATGCGCGAGATCGTGCGCGCCTCGGTTTCCAGCGCATTCAGCCTGGCGCGGGCGGCCTCGAGCGGCGCCCGCATCAGGCCCTCGGCCCGGCGGGCGTCGGCAAGGCTTGTCTCCACCTCGGCGGTCGCGGCCTCGCTGTCGGCCAATGCCTGCTCGGCGGCCTCGACCATTTCGCGCTTTTCGTCCGGATCGGGCAGCGCCGCGATGCGCGCCGCAATATGTTCCAGCTCGGCCTCGGCTTCCGCAACCTGGCGCGACAGGCGCTGGCGACGGTCGGCAAGATCGCGGATCAGCCGTTCCAGCTGGTTGCGGCCGGCGGCGGCCTCGGCGCGCTCGGCGGTGAGCGCGGCAAAGCGCTTCTCGCTGTCGGCAAGGGTCGCCGCGGCCGTGTCGAAAGCAATGCGCGCCTCCTCGCCATAACGGCCGGCATCAGCGAGGATCTCTTCAAGCTCCGCCTCTTCCGCGGTCAACCGCTCCAGCACTTCGGCATTCTCGGCGACCAGACGCTCCTCGCGGCTGACATCCTCGCCGAGCTGGGCCAGCCGGCGGGTCAGTTCGTCGCGACGGCGCAAGAGCCGGCCGGCTTCCTCGTCGAGCTGGGTCCGGGCGATCTGCAGGCGCTGGAGGGCTGCGGCACAGCGCGCCTCTTCTTCGCGCAGTTCCGGCATTTTCAGACTGGCCACGGCTTGCGCCTTGGCCGCCTCCATCTGGCCTTGCGCCTTCTCCGCGACGATCGAGGTCGCCTGGTTGAGCGCGCTTTCCGCCTCGCCCTCGGCCTGCTTGGCCTGGCTCCAGCGGATGTGCAGAAGCATCGCCTCGTGTGCGCGGATATCGGCCGAGAGCATCTTGAAGCGGTTGGCCTGGCGGGCCTGGCGCTTCAGGCTTTCGATCTGGGTTTCGAGCTGGGCGGTGATGTCCTCCAGCCGCTCGAGATTGGTCTCGGCGGCGCGCAGGCGCAGCTCGGCTTCGTGGCGGCGCGAATGCAGGCCGGAAATGCCGGCCGCCTCTTCGAGCAGCTGGCGGCGCGCCTGAGGCTTGGCCTGGATCAGCTCGCCGATGCGGCCCTGGCCGACCATGGAGGGCGAACGGGCACCGGTCGAGGCGTCGGCAAACAGCAGTTGCACGTCCTTGGCGCGGGCTTCCTTGCCGTTGATGCGATAGACCGAGCCCTCACCGCGCTCGATGCGGCGGGTCACCTGGATCTCGTCGGCATCGTTGAAGGCGGCGGGCGCGGTGCGATCGGAATTGTCCAGATAGAGGCCGACTTCGGCCGTGTTGCGGGCGGGGCGGTTGCCGGAGCCGGAAAAGATCACGTCGTCCATGCCGGACGCGCGCATGTTCTTGTAGGAGTTCTCTCCCATCACCCAGCGCAGCGCCTCGACGAGGTTCGACTTGCCGCAGCCGTTCGGCCCGACAACGCCGGTCAGGCCGCGCTCGATGATGAATTCGGTCGGTTCGACGAAGGACTTGAAGCCGAGCAGGCGCAGGCGGTTGAACTTCATGCCGCAAGCCTCCGCTTCTCCCCAGCGGGGAGAAGGTGGCCCGCAGGGCCGGATGAGGGGGAGCGTCGTGCGCGAAGCCCCCTTATCGCCTCACTCCATTCGGCACGTCTCTCCACAGGGGAAAAGAGGAAAAAGGTGGAGCCGAGCGAGATCGCCCCCCTCTGCCCTGCCGGGCATCTCCCCCTCGCGGGGGGAGATCGGCGCGTGGCCGGCGTTTTGAGCGCCTCTACCGATGCAGCAGGCAATATCTCGATATTCGGTATTGCCGCACGCCCCATGGAATAACGGAAGGCATGAGGCGTTTGAGCGGGTTGCGTGCGGCCGATCTCCCCCCTTGAGGGGGAGATGTCCGGCAGGACAGAGGGGGGTCGACGAAAACTCGACGCGAGCGGCCCCCTTATCGCCTCACCGCGTTCGGCACGTCTCCCCGCGGGGGAGAAGAGAAAAAAGATGAAGCCGAGCGAGATCGCCCCCCTCTGCCCTGCCGGGCATCTCCCCCTCACGGGGGGAGATCGGCGCGTGGCCGGCGTTTTGAGCGCCTCCAGCGAGCAGGCAGGCCATGCTTGAGCACCCGCAAGGGCCTCAGGAAGTGAAGAGGGCTGGAAAAGAGTTCTGGTTTGAGCGGGTTGCGTGCGGTCGATCTCCCCCCTTGAGGGGGAGATGCCCGGCAGGGCAGAGGGGGGTCGCTGAAAACTCGACACGAGAGGCCCCCTCATCGCCTCACTGCGTTCGGAACGTCTCCCCGCGGGGGAGAAGAGGGAGAAAGCAAAAACGGGCGTGCGGGTTTCCCCGCCGCCCGCCAGAATGCCGGAGCGCCGATCAGAGCATGCTGTCGATGAGCGCCGACATGGTTTCAACCGACATGTCCCCCGAATAGCTCTTGCCGTTGATCAGGAAGGTCGGCGTCGACTGAATGCCGAATTCCTTTGCCGCGCGATCACGGACAGAGGTCACATCAGCGGCAAGTTTCTGGTTCGTCAAGCAGGCGTCGAAGCTCTCCTGTGTAAAACCACCCAGTTTCGACAATTGCAGCATGGCGCCGCGCACGTCGTTGTCGGCCGGAGCGGCCCAGGAGGCCTGCTGCTTCATGAACATCGAGACGAACGGGAAGTAGCGGTCCTCCGGCGTGCAGCGCGCCAGCATGAAGGCGGCAAGCGACGCGGTGTCGCCCGGGAAGGGGAATTCGCGGATGACGAAATAGGCCTTGCCGCTGTCGACATACTTCTGCTTGATCGGCTCGAAGGTGCGGGTGTGGAAGTTGGCGCAGTGCGAGCAGGTCATCGACATGTATTCGATGATCTTGACCGGCGCGTTCGGATCGCCGAGCGCCATTTCCTTCATCGGACCGGGCTTCAGCGCTTCGGCCATGTCAATGTCGCGGTCCGAGGTCGGCAGCTCAACCTTGGCCGCGGGGGCAGCCGGTGCCTGGGCGGTCTCGGTGGCGGCCGGGGCCGGCGTGGCAGCCGGGGTCGAAGCAGGGGCCGTCGCGGTCTCGGCCGGTGCGGCCGGCGTTGCGGGGGCGGCAGTGCTGGTCTCGGCGGGCTTTGCGCCTTCGGCGGCCTTCTTGTCGCCGTCGTCGCTGCAGGACGCCAGCACGGCGGCCATGGCCAGGATGGCAGCTCCGCCCAGCAGACGGCTCTTGGTGAGGATCGGATCGATTTTCGGCATCAATGCACCCTGATGACTGTTTTGACGTTGGGCAACCGTTAACGCGGCTAACGGCCTCAAACAAGGCGGGCACCCCGCCCCCGCATCAAAGAATCGTGACTTCAGGCGGCCTAAAGCATTAAATCTTCTTCATGTTCGCGGCTTCAGCGCTATTTGCGCCGCGCCGACATGACGCCTGTGCCCAGCCGCTCGATGGCCAGACGCAGCTTGTCGTCGGTGATGCCTTCCATCATACCGGCGAGCTTCTTTGCTTTTTCGCCCTCCAGCTTGCGCGGCCGCGGACGCTTCAGCGTCGCGGTCGACACCGGCTTCTGGACGATGCGGATCTGGCCGATCGCCGGATAGCCGAAGAAACCGTTGATGCGGGCGATGAGTTCGCCCTGGGCATGCGAGAGAAAGAGCGCGCGGGCGCCCTCGCAGGCAATCGTCAGCACGCCGGGCCTGTGGCCGCCCTCGTCGCCTGGGTCGCCGTGGCGTGGCCAGGCGATCTTCTCCGGTCGCGAACAATCGGCGAAGTTCTCGCCGGCGATCTCGTCCCAGGAGCCGAGCAGCGCCGTCGTAATGCCGGCGCGGCGGGCGAGCACCGGATCGATGATGCCGTTCGCCACCTCGGAGATCTGCAGGACGCCTTTTCTCGGTGCACGCATGGGAATACCTGGGAAGCCTTTCGTCACCCCTTGAACGACCGGGTGATTTGGCCAGATATAGGGCACTTTCCCCTCGAGCGGCAAATGACCAGCGTGACGATCAAGAACAAACCCGCCGCCGCCGTGCTGCTGTCCTGGTATGACCGCCACCATCGCGAGCTTCCGTGGCGCATCTCTCCGGCCATGGCCCGGCGCGGCATCAAGCCCGACCCCTACCATATCTGGCTCTCGGAAGTGATGCTGCAGCAGACCACGGTTGCAGCGGTGAAGGCCTATTTCGCCAAGTTCGTCGGCCTGTGGCCCCGCGTGGAGGATCTGGCGAGCGCGGCTCCGGAAGACGTGATGGTCGCCTGGGCGGGGCTCGGCTACTATGCACGGGCGCGCAACCTGAAGAAATGCGCCGAGGCCGTCGCCTTTTCCCATGGCGGCCGGTTTCCCGATACGGAAGAGGGCCTGAAATCCTTGCCGGGCATCGGCGACTATACGGCAGCGGCGGTTGCCGCGATTGCCTTCAACCGCCCGGCCGCGGTCATGGACGGCAATGTCGAACGGGTGATCTCGCGGCTCTTTGCCATCGATGCGCCGCTGCCCGGCTCAAAACCGCAAATGAAGGCGTGCGTCGCCGAACTGACGCCCGAGGACCGGCCCGGCGATTTTGCCCAGGCCATGATGGATCTCGGCGCCACGATCTGCACGCCGAAACGGCCGGCCTGCGCGCTCTGTCCGTTCAATGATGCCTGTCTTGCCCTTGCCGGCGACGAACCGGAGCGTTTTCCCGTCAAGGCGGCGAAGAAGGAGAAGCCGGTTCGTCTGGGCGCGGCCTTCGTCGCGGTCGACGAGGATGGCCACCTGCTCTTAAGGCGCCGGCCCGACAGCGGCCTGCTCGGCGGCATGACGGAAGTGCCGACCACGGCCTGGACCTCGCGCGTTGACGGTGAGACGGGGACCGAGGCGGCGCCCTTTGCCGCCGACTGGCAGGCCTGCGGCACGGTCACGCATGTCTTCACCCATTTCGAACTCCGGCTCAGTGTGTACCGGGTTCAGGTCGAACGGGAAAACGCCGGGGCGGTTCACGGCTTCTGGGCGCCGGTCACAAATCTTGACGGGGAAGCCCTGCCGACTGTCATGAAAAAAGCAATTGCCGCGGCTATTCCGACCGCGTTTTGAAGCCACAAGGGATATGACATGCCTCAACCGATCCGCCACATCGTCTTCGACATCGGCAAGGTGCTGATCCATTACGACCCGAACCTGCCGTTTTCGCGCATCATTCCCGACGAGACGGAGCGGCGCTGGTTCTTCGACCATGTCTGCACCCACGACTGGAACCTCGAACAGGATCGCGGCCGCGCCTGGGCGGACGCCGAGGCAGAGGTGATCGCCCGCTATCCGGAGCGCGAAGAGCAGATCCGCGCCTTCCGGCTCTACTGGCGCGAAATGGTGCCGCACGCCTATGACGACAGCGTCGCCATCATGAAGGGCCTGATCGAGGCCGGCCGTGACGTGACCATGCTGACCAATTTCGCCGCCGATACCTTCCAGGAGGCCCGGCAGATCTATCCCTTCCTCGACCTCCCGCGGGGCGTCACCGTTTCCGGCGAGATCGGCCTGTTGAAGCCGGATGTGGCGATCTACGAGCGCCACGCCGCCGACTTCAACCTCGATCCGGCAGCCAGCCTTTTCATCGACGACGTTCTGGTCAATGTCGAAGGCGCCCGCGCCGCCGGCTGGCAGGCGGTGCAATTTGCGGGGGCTGACAAGCTCAAGGCGGATCTCAGGCAGCTGGGCGTGGCGATCTAGCCATCGCCACCCGCAATATACCATTGAAAGCATATGCACTCCATGTCATATTGAATTATGGCATGGAGTGTTTTGCTGCACGACGCCTTCGATCCGGAGTTCGAGGCCCTGCCCGAAACGGTCAGGGACGAAATCTTCATGTGCCTGCCCCTGCTCAAGGCCTATGGACCCCATCTCGGCCGCCCTTGGGCCGATACATTGAAGGGCTCGCGGCATGCGAACATGAAGGAGCTCCGTTTCAAGGCGGACGACGGCGTGTGGCGGGTGGCCTTCGCCTTCGACCCAAAGCGGCAGGCGGTCCTTCTGGTGGCTGCCGACAAGTCGGGCGGAAGCGAGAAACGCTTCTATCGGCAATTGATCGAAACGGCGGACCGCCGCTTCACCC
>DAIMJJ010000006.1:25320-31551 GCA_036722275.1 Rhizobium sp.
AGCGAGAAACGCTTCTATCGGCAATTGATCGAAACGGCGGACCGCCGCTTCACCCAGCACCTCCGGGACCTGAAAGGAACAAATGATGGCAAGAACGCTTGACGAGGCGCTGGCCAGCCTGCCGCCGGCAAAACGCGCAGAACTCGCGAAGCGCGGCGAAGAAAGGCTCGAGGAATACCGGACACTGCAGGACCTGCGCAAAGCACGCGACCTCACGCAGGAGAAGGTCGCGCAGATCCTGGGGGTCAAGCAGGAAAACGTGTCGCGGCTGGAGAGGCGTAGCGACTTGCTCCTGTCGACACTTCGCGACTATGTCGTCGCCATGGGCGGAGACTTGGAGATCGTCGCGCGTTTTCCCGACAGAAAGCCGGCAATCCTCAGCAGCATCTTCTCGAACGATGACGATGAGGACCGCCCGACACGGGTGAAAAAGCTCTAGACGCGCGCCTTCAGAGGCCCGCGACCTCGAGGAACTTTTCCTCCAGCCGGTGGGTGAAGAGGTTCGTGTCGAACAGCGGCGCGGTGTTACGCGCGGCAAGAAGGGTCTGGCGCAGGCGGGAATGGCGGTCCCCGTCCTGCGCCAGTTCGACCGCCAGGCGGACGAATTCGGAAAGATCCTCGGCCACCAGTTCCGGCAGGCCGACGGCATGAAGAAGGCTTTCGGACACGCGGCCGGCAAAGCTCGTACCCTTGAAGGTCACGACCGGAACGCCGCACCACAGCGCGTCCGAAGTCGTTGTGTGGCCGTTATAGGGCGCGGTATCGAGGCCGATGTCGGCCTCGACGAGACGGCGGAGATGATCGGCCAGCGGCAGCTTGGGCGCAAAGACCAGCCGCGCCGGATCCACGCCATGGGCTTCGGCCGCCTTCTGCAGATTGGCCTTCGTCAGCGGCGACGGGTCGGAAAGCCAGAGGACGGAACCTTCGACGCCGGCCAGCACCCGCATCCAGGCGGAAAAGACAGGCGCCCGGATCTTCTGCAGCTGATTGAAGGAGGCAAACACGATGCCTCTTTCCGGAAGACCGAGCGCGCGGCGGGCGGCGGCACGATCGGGCGCACGCATCACCGGCTCGCGATTGCGGTCGTTCGACTGGTAGCTGCCCTCGAGGCGCAGCAGCTTTTCCTGGTAGAAGGCGATCGAGCGGTCGGGGGTGACGATCCGGTCGGTGACGGCGTAGTCGATGCCGACGCCCGTGACGGAGCCGGGAAAGCCGAGATAGGTGACCTGCACCGGCGCCGGTCTGCGGCAGAAGATGCCGAGACGGCTGTCCTGGGTGAAGCCCTTGAGATCGACCAGGATGTCGAGTTCGAGCGAGCGCACGAGGTCGGCTGCCGCGTCGTCGTCGAGCGTCAGAATATCGACGTAGAAATCCACCGCTTCGAGGAAACGTTCGCGCACGGGACCCTTACGTCGGTCCTCGGGCGTGTGGCAGATACCGTAGACGGCGAAGTGCTCGCGATCATGCGCCTCCAGCACGCCGGCAAACAGTGCCATGGTGGCATGGTCGCAGAAGTCGGCGGACAGGTAGCCGATGCGCAGCGGGCCGGGCGTGCGCTCGCTGCGCGACCACTTGGCGGCGACGGGGGGAAAGAGCGCCTCGGCGGTGCGGCGGGCGCAGCGGGCGTGATATTCCTCATCACCGGACCAGACCAGCGCGCGGAAGGCGTTTTCGCGGATGTCCGCCGTCACGCCCTCGCGGGCATAGGCGGCCTCAAGTTCGGTCTGCAGGCGCTCGCTCAGCGGAAAGTCGCAGAGATTGGCGGCACACCAGAAGAGCTCGGACAGCGCGAGCCGCTCCTCCGGGTTCGCAACATAGGCCTTCAGGAGCGGCGGATAGGCCTCCTCGAAGAGACCGAGACCGCAGAGCACGATGCCGGCGTTCAGCATGTTCCCGAAGGTCTGGCCGCGGGCGGCCAGCGTCCGGGCATAGGGCAGCGCCTCGGGATAGCGCCCGGCGTCGCGGTGGATGCTGCAGAGCGAATGGGCAAGATCGAGATCGTCCGGCACATGGCGCTCAAGACTGCGCAAGGCAGAGAGGGCAGCCTCATGGTCACCGACGGCGAGATAGTGGGACGCGGCGCGGAAGCCGACCTCGCGCTTGAGATTGGGGGTGAGCTCAATCGCGCCAGCAAAGAGGGATGCGGCGCGGGCACGGTCGCCGAGGCGCTCGTGGATGGTGGCGGCCAGGATCAGCGGCTGGGCATCGCTGCTCTTCTTCTTGAGAAGCGTCTCAACCGTGCGCAGGGCCGACTGGAGATCGCCCTTGTTGAACTGCCGCTTGGCCTGATCGAGCAATGCCGACACGTCTTCGTCGTCCCCATGTTTCGTCGCCATGGTTAGGCGGGCCGACTTGTCCGAAACTGTCGACTGGGCAAAGGTGCCCGGACACCTCGCGCGGCCGGTCACCACCGCTGCCGGTCCGCCGTTTCACGAGTTCATGCCAGGGAGCCTTCATGACCTTCGATCCCGTCGCCGCCGCCAAGCGTTACCTCGACGCCGTCAACGATCTCGACTTTTCCGTGATCGAGGACTTTTATGCGCAGGACGCCGTCTATGGCTCGGTGAAGGTCGGTGGCCTCAAGGGGCGCGACGCGATCATGGCCGCCTTCCGGACCTATTTCGAGACCTATCCCGACCAGCAGGCGGTCGACGAACTGATCGAAGCGGTGTCGCCGCTTGCCGCCCGTGCGGTCTGGCGGCTGAGGGCCACGCATTCGCAGACCGGCGAGCCGCTCATCCGCTTCGGCGAGGAGACGATTACGTTCAACGCCGAGGGCAAGATCGTCTCGGTCGACGTCACCGACTACAAGGTCTGAGACGGATCGGGCCAAGAAAAGATGACGCCCGGCGCTTTCGCACCGGGCGTCAAGGCTCTCCTGCCGGGACTAGAGGTACAAGACCGGCCGGAGAAATTCCGGACTGGCAAAGCTGGGCGGATCGTCAGTCCAGCTTTGCCAGCCCACTGCGGATGATCGCCCGCAGGTCATCGATCGGGCGCAGGGAGTGCCCGTCATCGATGTGCCAGAACGTCCATCCGTTACACGCATCAACGCCCTGCACTTTCGCGCCGAGGCGGTGAATGGAACCGGCTTCGCTGCCCGAGGCGAGCGTGCCGTCGGCGCGCACCACCGCCGAATGGCGGCGCTTGGCGCAGGTGAGCACCTGACCGGGCTTGACCATGCCGCTCTCGACCAGGGTGTTGAAGGCGACGCGCGGCTCGGCCTTCTTGCCGGTCAGGACGGTGAGTTCGGTCTTGCCGAGCGGGGTCACGGCCGCGATGCGGGCCGAGGCGGCGTCGATATAGTCCTGCTCGCGCTCGATGCCGACGAAATTGCGGCCGAGGCGTTTTGCCACCGCGCCGGTGGTGCCGGAGCCGAAGAACGGGTCGAGCACGATGTCGCCGGGCTTGGTCGAGGCCATGATGACGCGGGCGAGAAGCGCTTCCGGCTTCTGCGTCGGATGGATCTTCTTGCCGTCATCGCCCTTCAGCCGCTCGCCGCCCGAGCAGATCGGGAACAGCCAGTCGGAGCGCATCTGGACGTCGTCGTTCGACGCCTTCAGCGCATCGTAATTGAAGGTATAGCCTTTGGCCTTCGGGTCGGGTGAGGCCCAGATCATCGTCTCATGGGCGTTCTGGAACCGGCGTCCCTTGAAATTCGGCATGGGATTGGTCTTGCGCCAGACGATGTCGTTCAAGATCCAGAAGTTGAGATCCTGCAGGGTCGCGCCGACGCGGAAAATATTGTGATAGGAGCCGATCACCCAGATCGTGCCGGTGGGCTTCAACACGCGGCGGCAGGCAAGCAGCCAGGCACGGGTGAAGGCATCATAGGCCTGGAAAGAGGCGAACTGGTCCCACTCGTCGTCGCAGGCATCGACAAGGCTCTGGTCGGGACGGTGCAGCGCGCCGCCGAGCTGAAGATTGTACGGCGGATCCGCGAAGATCACATCGACCGACTTGTCGGGAAGTGCTTCCAGTGCGGCGACGCAGTCGCCCTTGATGATCGAGTTGACCCAGGAGAAGGGATCGCGGGAACGGCGAAGATCGGCGAGCGGGAATACAGAAGCCATCGGTTACTCACTCTTACGCTGACGCAGCACGGGATAACGAGGCTTATGGTTACCGAACTTGGTTACCAAAGGCTGAAGGCTGTTCCATAAATTCCATTTCCGCCGCCGATGGCGTGCCGAAAAGGGGCAGGCCGGCCACCCGATCGTGACCGGAGCCGTCACGGCGCGCTGCGCTGCCGCCACCCGGCCTGTCGTCTGCACCGCGCCGCTGTGATCCCCGCGGGCGCAGGCTGCGCGCCGAACACCCAAAAACAGTCAGCGACCGCTCACAAGCAAGATGTTTCAGCAAAACTAAATTTACAAATATGGCGGAGGCTTCTGTTCCATGCGCCATCGTCTGACGCGGTCCGACACGCCCCTGTCCGGGGTCCGGGCCGTGGGCCGACGGTCGGCTCCCGTTCAACCGACCGACCAAGGGCCCTCAAGCATGTGCCTCGACTGCGACACCCAGCACCTTAACCGCCGCAATCTCATCAAACTCGCCGGCCTCGGCCTTGCCGCCTCGACGCTTGCGGTTCCCGCCTCGGCCTCGGACAAGGCGGCCGCAAGTCACGGCGCGACAGCGGCGGCCGGCGAAGCTCCAGCCCTGTCGCCGAAGCAGGCGCTGGCGAAACTGAAAGAGGGCAATCGCCGCTTCGTTGAGGACGCCAATGCCTGTGCCGCCAATCTCGCCCACCGGCGCGAGGAACTGGCAGCCGGCCAGCACCCCTGGGCGATCGTGCTCACCTGTTCCGACAGCCGCGTGACGCCGGAACTGATCTTCGGCGGGGTTTCGCTCGGCGAACTCTTCGTCATCCGTAATGCCGGCAATGTGCTCGATACCGGCGCCCTCGGCACGATCGAATATGGCGCCGAGCATCTGCATGCGCCACTGATCGTCGTCATGGGCCACAAGAAGTGCGGGGCGGTCTCGGCCGCCTGCGACGTGGTCAAGAAGGGCATCGAACTCGAAGGCTCGATCGGCAAGATGATCGAACCGATCCTGCCGGTGGCGCTCGCCGCCTTGTTCAAGTCGGAGGATTTCGTCGGCCAGACAATCCGCAACAATGCCGTTTCCGGGGCCAAGCGGATCATGGAGGAGAGCCACATCGTCTCGCATCTGGTCGCGGAGGGCCATGTGAAGATCGTTGCCGCCGTCTATGACATCACCAGCGGCGAAGTGGAGTTCATCGACAAGATCAGCTGAGCCGGCCGGAAGAACGACAATCGCCGGCCTGGGGCGCGACCCGGACGCCGTTATAGCCGCCGTCCGCCACGCTTTCACAGAGGTCAAACCATTCGCAACCGGAACAGGCGGTACGAATGCCGCCTGCCGAAAAAGCATTGCGCAAACGGGAGAGAAGGTCAGCGCTCGGCGTGATGCGGACGCCGGGGCGAAGGGGGCTGCCGAGCAGGCAGGCGACAGCCTCCACTGCCAAACGGTCCCGCTCCACCACGCTTGTCCCATGGCAATGGGCTTCGGGGTCCGCCGTGAGGGGTCCGCAAATGTCGTCCGGCCCCGTCACCAGTTCGATCTCCTCGCCGGCGGACAGACGGGCGGCGATGACCTCGTAATTGACAACGAAGGCGGGGGAATAGCCCTTGCCGACATAGGTCAGCATGCAGAGCAAATGGTGGGCACGGAGCCGGACGGTCACGGTTTGACGACGCCTTGCCTTTAGAGGTCGAGCGGCTTGCCGGTCCGACGGTCGAGCGCCATCAGCAGGGCGGCGGCAAGCGCGGACTTGATTAATGCGCCGAAGATGAACGGTACGACACCGAGGGCAAGCCCCTTCTCCACGCCCAGCAGGGAGGCTAGCCAGGCGCCGCCGATGGCGAGGCACAGCAGGTTGGCGAGCAGATGCGCCGAGAAGCTCAGCACCACCCGCTCGCCGGTCCAGCCCTTTTCCGCGAGCAGTCCGGCCAGGGCCGCAATGATCGGGAAGGAGACGAGATAGCCAGCGGTCGGGCCGACGAACGGCGCAAGACCACCACTGCCATTGGCGAGAACCGGCAGACCGATCATGGCCTCACCGAGCCAGGCGAGAACCGTCAGGGCGCCGAGACGCCAGCCGTAGAGCACGCCGATCATGGTCAATGCGAAGGTCTGCAAGGTGATCGGCACCGGCACCATGGGTACGCTCACCTGCGAAGCGAGCGCCAGCACGGCCGTGCCGAA
>DAIMJJ010000006.1:31651-33835 GCA_036722275.1 Rhizobium sp.
GGAATGCTGACGACGAGCCCCTGCGCTTCGAGCCGCCGGAACGCCTCGCGGACCGGCACGTGGCTCGCCCCGAATTCCTCGGCGATATGGTCCTGCGCAAGGCGCGCGCCGGGCGTCAGCTCGCCATGGATGATGCGCTCGGCAAGGGCACGGCTGATGCGGCTGGCGATGGTGTCGTCGTGTTCTTTCTCCATGCCACCTGCATAGTCAGCAGCCGGGAGATTGTCGAGACGAACACCCCATCGGCCGCCGGCGGGAGGTCATCCATGCACGGCCCGGCTGTCGGGCGGCGCCTCCTCCCGCTCATGAAGTCCGTAGTCGCGCAGGACGTGGGCGACGCGCAGGCGATAATCGGCAAAGACGCCGCCGCGGCCCGCCTGTTGCGCCTCCCGGTGCTCCTCGGTCTCGCGCCAGCGGCGCACCGCCTCCTCGTCGCGCCAGAAGGACAGCGACAGCAGCTTGCCGGGCACGGAGAGGCTTTCGAAGCGCTCGACGGAGAGGAAGCCGTCCATCACCTCCAGTTTTGCCCGAAGCTCTCCCGCCAGATCGAGATAGCGGTGCCGCTCGCCGACAAAGGGCGTCACCTCGAAGATGACGGCGATCATGGCTGCACCATGAGCGCGGGCAGTTCCGAGACGCATTTGAGAAAGAGCCGGTCCTCCTTGAGGATGAAACGGGCATTGCGGGCGAATTCGTAATTGGCCTTGCCGAGCGGGTCGGCTGCGAGCCGGGCACGATAGGCTTCATAGGCCGCAAGGTCCTCGAGATGATAGATGCCGTAAGCCGTGGTGGCGGAGCCCTCGTGCGGGGCGAAATAGCCGACGAGATCGGCGCCGCAGCGCGGGATCGCCTCGCCCCAGTTGCGGGCATAGGTGGCGAAGGCGTCCTTCGCAAAGGGGTCGATCTCGTAGCGGATAATGCAGGTGATCATGGGTTTTCCTTTCAGGCTCTTTGGCTTTGTCGATGACCCCTCCTCGCATGTTGCCGGCAGATGATGCTTCGATTACGATCGAAGCATGAGTGAAGGACCCGACATTGCCCGCCTCGCCGCCCTGATCGGCGATCCCGCCCGCGCCAACATGCTGCTGGCGCTGATGGACGGGCGCGCGCTGACCGCCACCGAGCTTGCCGGGGCGGCCGGCATCGGCCTGCCGACCGCCAGTTCGCACCTCGCCAAGCTCGAGGACGGCGGGCTTCTCTCCCAGCGCAAGCAGGGCCGGCACCGCTATTTCACCCTGGCCGATTCGGCGGTCGGTCGCATGATCGAGGGACTGATGGGCTTTGCCGCCGCGCGCGGCCATGTGCGGCACAAGGCGGGGCCGAAGGAGCCGGCGCTGCGCAAGGCGCGGATCTGCTACGACCATCTGGCCGGCGATTACGGTGTCAGGATGCTCGACAGCCTGCGGAACCTGGGCGCCATCGTCGGCGAGGAGGAACACCCGCAACTGACGTCCGCCGGCGAGGCGCTGGTCTGCGACACCGGCATCGATCTTGCGGGGCTGAAGGCACAGCGCCGGCCGCTCTGCCGCGCCTGCCTCGACTGGAGCGAGCGGCGCATTCACCTCTCCGGCGCGCTCGGCAAGGCGCTGCTCGACCATTTCCTTACCCACGGCCATGCGCGGCGGGCGACGGGCAGCCGAGCGATCGTCTTTTCGCCCGAGGGCGAGCGGCGGTTTGCGGCGATGTTCCCGCTCGACGGCTGAGTCTTATCCCCGGCAGGTCCACGCCGGAAGGCTCCCGGCTCCCTGCCGCCCCCTCCCACTCCCGCCTTTTCGGTATCGGCGAATTCCGCTGTCCGCCGCTTGAAAAGAAACCGTCCAGACGGTATGTTTAAAGCGTCAACCTTTCCCTTTCGCGAGTTTTTCGATGAATCCCCTGTTCCTGGCCTATGGGGCGCTCGGCGGCGCCATTGTCTGTGAAGTGATCGCCACGACCCTTCTGCAGAAGTCGGAGCAGTTTTCGAAGCCCTTGCCGACGGCGGCCATGGTCGTCTTCTACGTCGTCTCCTTCTACCTGCTGTCGCAGGCGCTGAAGGGTGTGCCGCTCGGCATCGCCTATGCGGTCTGGGGCGGGCTGGGCATCGTGCTGACCGCCCTCATCTCCGTGCTGGTCTTGAAGCAGTCGCTGGACCTGCCGGCGATGGCCGGGATCGCCATGATCGTCGGCGGCGTCATCGTCATGAAC
>DAIMJJ010000006.1:33935-41438 GCA_036722275.1 Rhizobium sp.
CACAAGCTTGGCATGAGAAGTCCCTGGGCCGCGCTGTCGGTGACCACGATCTTCGATCCTACCATGCGCAAGCTTTGGTCGGACTGGCTTGATGCCAGGCTGGAGGCGCATCGCGAGACCGACGGTTCGGCCCAGATGGAGATCGTGCGGCTCGCCGCCGACGGCGTCTGGATGGCAGACCTGATGGGACAGGACCGCGAGCCGCTGCGCGATCTCTCGGCGCTCGAGCCGCAATTGCTGGCCCTCGCCTCGCCTTCCGGCGCCCGCTGAACCGGGCCGCGGTCAACTCGCGGATTGTTCTTTGCCGCCACCTCGTGTAGGGGAAGCGCCTCCCCAGGACGACAAGACGGATCTCCCCCATGAGCGGTTTCGACCTCACCATCTTCGATTGCGACGGCGTGCTCGTCGATTCCGAAATCATCGCCGCCAAGGTCGAATCCAAGCTGCTCAACGAGGCCGGCTATCCGATTTCGGTCGAGGAAATGGGCGAACGCTTCGCCGGCATGACCTGGAAGAACATCCTGCTGACGGTCGAACAGGAAATCGACATTCCGCTGTCGGCCAGCCTGCTCGACAAGTCGGAAAAGCTGCTCGACCAGCGGCTCGCCCGCGAGGTCAAGATCATCGACGGCGTGCAGTTCGCGCTCGCCCGTCTCAAAGGGCCGCGCTGCATCTGCTCCAATTCCTCGATCGCACGGCTCGACATGATGCTGACCAAGGTCGGCCTCAAGGAATTCTTCGCGCCGCATATCTATTCGGCCAAGGATCTCGGCGCCGACCGGGTCAAGCCGAAGCCGGACATCTTCCTGCACGGCGCCGCCCAGTTCGGGGTCTCGCCGGATAAGGTCGTGGTCATCGAGGACAGCGTGCACGGCGTCCATGCGGCGCGCGCCGCCGGCATGCGGGTGATCGGCTTTACCGGCGCCTCGCACACCTATCCGTCGCATGCCGACCGGCTGACCGATGCCGGCGCCGAGACGGTGATTTCGCGCATGGTCGACCTGCCGGCGGTGATCGCCGCCATGGAGGAGTGGGCCGGCGCCTTCTAAGGCGCCTCCGCAGGACACTCGGCTCGCAAGCCGCACAGCGCCCGTTTTTCAGATCTTCAGCTGTAACGCCGAGGGCAAGACCTCGATGCGAAGGGCGTCGAATGCCAGCGTCTCGCCGTCCGCTTCCATCGACAGACGCCCGCCTGCATCCAGCGGCGCGATCTCGATGACGCGGCCGCGGTGGAAATCGATGAGCGGATGGCCGACATGCGAGGCAGTGTAAAGCCGCGCGAGTATGCCGAGCACGCCGGCCTTCCCCGCCCCGCGCAGGATGCCGAGATCAAGCAGGCCGTCGCCGAGATCGGCGAAGGGCACGACATGCATGCCGCCGCCGAACCAGGCACCGTTTGCCGCCGCCGTGGCCGTGACCGGTCCGCGGTAGACCTCGATGCCGTCGATCGCCACCTTCACGCGCTCGGGGCTGTAGCGCAGGATCTCGCGCACCGAACACAACAGGAAGCGCAGCGAGCCGCTGGCCACGCGCCGGCCGCGGCCGTTGACGGCCTGGACGATGCGCCCCGAAACCCCAACGCTGGCGATATTGGCGAAATGTCGCTCGACCACCGTACCGTCGGCCAGGCGCCCGCCGATCCGGGCGATGTCGATGCGGCGCAACGGCGCCGCGGCGATATGCGCGACGATGGCGGCTGGGTCCTGCGGCAGCGCGAAATTGCGCGCAAAATCGCAGCCGGTGCCGGTCGGGACGAAAGCAAACGCGGTTTGCGGATCGGACGACCGCATGATGCCGTCGATCACATCGCCGATCGTGCCGTCACCGCCGACGGCGACCACGAGTTCGCAGCCGCCCGCGATCAGTTCGCAGGCCAGCCGTCCGGCATCGCCGGCGCGCGCGGTCTCGCGCACATCGCAGTCGTGGAAGTGCTGTCTGAAAGCATCGCAGATGGCCTGCCATCGGGCATGGCCGGAGCGGCCGCCCGAGACGGGATTTCTCACAATTCCGATCTTCACCCATGCCCCCCGGCATCCGGTGAGTTCAACGACCGAGTGGCAACGGCGACAAGATCAAGGCTTGCTCGACGTAGGCGCCCGGCGGTCGCTCCCTTTGCTATTTCTGTCTTGAACCGCCTCGTTATTTCTTCTTCTTGACCGGCCCCTCATCGAAACCGATATGCACCTTGGTCAGGCCGCCGACATCGCCGGGAACCGGAACGTCCTTGGTGAACACGAACTGGCTGGCCTGGGCGACGTCAGCCAGCGTGACCGGGAACTGGGTAAGCTCCGAATAAAGCACCGCGTCACCGTTGGTCACGGCGACCCGGATCGGCAGCATGACCTGGCCGGCCTTGCCTTCCGGACCGGCAACGAGACGACCCTGGACCATGGCGGTGATGGTGAGGCCCGTCTCTGAGCGGGTGCAGGAGCGCGTCGTGTCGGCGAGCGACGCCTGATAGACGACCTTGGACGGATCGTCCTTGGCGCCCTTGGCATAGGTGCGGTAATAGGCGGTGCCGTCGCGCAGCGTGATCGGCGGGCAGAAGCCCTGCACCGCCGCGGCCACCGGGGCGGCTGCGGGCGTTGCGGCCGGCTTGTCGGCGGCGGATCCGAGCACGCCGCCCGGATTGCCGGCATTGCAGCCTGCGAGAACCATCAACAGGGATGCGGCCAAGATCCCGCGCGAAACCTTTACAGACACGATACTCCAACCTTCCGCAATACAGGCTTCGAGAAGCCAGAAGCCATTCGAATTGAGGCTTTTCATGCCCCTTGCCGATGGTCTATACCAGCGGCGCAGCGAAAAATCGATTGGGTCGCCGGTGTTTTGGTTTAATTTTCAACGCTCAGGGGCAGAGATTGACCGGAGCATGACAACGGGCGCCGGTGCAATCGCCGCACGCCGCCCGCACCGCATCGCGCCGACCGGCACCAAAAGACACAGGACGGCACCGGACGAGGCCTAGCGCTCACCCGAGAAACCGGCCTTCCCTTCTTCAAGACCAAGGACAAGCATCGTGGACTATATCTCGACCCGCGGAGAGGCAGAAAGCCTCGGTTTCTGTGACGCTCTTCTGGCCGGGCTTGCCCGCGACGGCGGCCTTTACGTGCCGCGCAAGTGGCCGCACATGACGAAGAAGGAAATCCGGGCGCTGCGCGGCAAGAGCTATCAGGACATCGCCTTCGAGGTGCTCTACCGCTTCACCGGCGGCGAGATCGAGGCAGACCTGTTCCGCGCCATGATCGACGAGGCCTATGCCACCTTCCGTCATCCGGCGGTGGCCCCGCTTGTCCAGACCGGGCCGAATTCCTTCGTGCTCGAGCTGTTCCACGGCACGACGCTGGCCTTCAAGGACGTGGCAATGCAGCTTCTGGCGCGGCTGATGGACCATGCGCTCGCCCAGCGCGGCGAACGCGCGACCATCGTCGGCGCCACCTCGGGCGATACCGGCGGCGCGGCCATCGACGCCTTTGCCGGGCGCGCCCGCACCGACGTCTTCATCCTCTTCCCGCATGAGAAGGTCTCGCCCGTCCAGCAGCGGCAGATGACCAGCTCCAAGGCCGAGAACGTGCATGCGATCGCCGTGCGCGGCAATTTCGACGACTGCCAGAACCTCGTGAAGGCGATGTTCAACGACATCGACTTCCGCGACCGGCTGAAGATCTCGGGCGTCAACTCGATCAACTGGGCCCGGATCATGGCGCAGGTGGTCTATTACTTCACCGCCGCTATCTCACTCGGCAGCCCGGATCGCAAGATCTCGTTCACCGTGCCGACCGGCAATTTCGGCGACATCTTCGCCGGCTACGTCGCCAAGAAGATGGGCCTGCCGATCGACAAGCTGGTGATCGCCACCAACGAGAACGACATTCTCGCCCGCACGCTGAAGACCGGCCGCTACGAGATGAAGGGCGTGTCCGCCACCACCTCGCCATCGATGGACATCCAGATCTCGTCCAACTTCGAACGGCTGCTGTTTGAAGCCTATGACCGCGACGATAGCGCCATCCGCGCGGCCATGGAAAGCCTCAAGCAGTCGGGCGGCTTCGAAATCAAGTCGGGCGCACTGAAGGCGATCCGCAAGGAATTCCGCGCCGGCCGCGCCAGCGAGAAGCAGGTCGCGGCGACCATTCGCGACACGCTGGCCGAGACCGGCTATCTCATCGATCCGCACACCGCCGTCGGCGTGTTCGTCGCCAAGAAGTTCGAGAAGCCGGCAAGCCCCATGGTGACGCTTTCGACGGCGCATCCGGCGAAATTCCCCGCGGCGGTAAAATCGGCCTGCGGTATTGACCCCGCGCTTCCGGCGTGGCTTGCTGACCTGATGGACAGGGAGGAGCGCTTCGATATCCTGGACGCCGACCTTAAAGCCGTCGAAACCTTTGTCAGCGAGCATGCGCGGCGATAAATTCTGAAGTGCAGAAAGACAGATCGATGAATGTTGAGTGTACCCGGCTGCCCTCCGGGTTGACGGTCGTGACCGAGACGATGCCGCACCTGGAAAGCGTGGCGCTAGGGACCTGGATCAAGTCCGGGGCCCGGGACGAGACGGAGGGCGAGCATGGTATCGCCCATCTGCTCGAGCACATGGCGTTCAAGGGCACCAACCGCCGCAGCGCCCGCCAGATCGCCGAGGAGATCGAGAATGTCGGCGGCGAACTCAACGCCGCCACCTCGACCGAGACGACCTCCTACTATGCCCGCGTGCTGAAAGACGACGTGCCGCTGGCCGTCGACATTCTCGCCGACATCCTGACCGATTCCGTCTTCGACGAGGAAGAACTGACCCGCGAGAAGCACGTTATCCTGCAGGAAATCGGCGCGGCAAACGACACGCCGGACGATGTGGTGTTCGATCGCTTCTCCGAACTCGCCTATGCCGGCCAGCCGCTCGGACGGCCGATCCTCGGCACGCCGGAGACGGTCCAGTCCTTCTCCAGCGCCGAGATCCGCGCCTATCTCGACCGCAACTACACGACCGACCGCATGTTCGTCGTCGCCGCCGGTGCCGTCGAACACGATGCCTTCGTCAAGCATGTCGAGGAACGCTTCTCCGCGCTGCGCCCGCAGCCGGAGGTGAGCCCGGTCACCCAGGCTGCCCGCTATACCGGCGGCGAGGCCCGCGAGGAGCGCGACCTGATGGACGCGCAGGTGCTGATCGGCTTCGAGGGACGTGCCTATCACGCCCGCGACTTCTACGCGTCGCAGATCCTCGCCAACATCCTCGGCGGCGGCATGTCCTCGCGGCTCTTCCAGGAAGTACGCGAGATCCGTGGTCTGTGCTATTCGATCTATGCCTTCCACTGGGGTTTCTCCGACAGCGGCATCTTCGGCATCCACGCAGCCACCGGCGGCGAGAACCTGCCGGAACTCGTGCCAGTGATCATCGACGAATTGCGCAAGGCGTCGCAGTCGATCGAGCAGCAGGAGATCGACCGTTCGCGCGCCCAGGTGCGCGCCCAGCTGTTGATGGGGCAGGAAAGCCCGGCCGCACGCGCCGGCCAGATCGCCCGCCAGATGATGCTCTATGGCCGCCCGATCTCCAATTCGGAGATGATGGAACGGCTGGCCGGCATCACGCCGCAGCGGCTGACCGATCTTGCCGGACGGCTGTTCTTCGAGACGGCCCCGACCCTGTCGGCCATCGGCCCGCTGGAACATCTCGCCCCCATGGACGAAATCGCCGGTGCGCTGTCGGCCAGTCGCGGTGGTTCGCTGAAGGCGGCCGGCTAAGGCCGGCGCCGGGGCTGGTCCGGAATTCACGGCCGCGGGCGCAAGGCCGCCGGCCAAGGCTCGGAGGTTCGATGACACGTTCGGTCTTTCGCTTTCTGACGCGCCAGCCGGAAACACCGGACCTCAACAGCGCCACGCACCGGCTTCGCCTGCCGCGCTACGACGATTTCGAACAATGGCATGCGCTGCGCCGCGACAGCCGTGCCTTCCTCCAGCCCTGGGAACCGACCTGGCGGCCGGACGAGTTGACGGAACGCTCCTTCCGCGCCCGCGTCGTGCGCAACGGGCAGGAATTTCATTCCGGGCTTGCCGTCCCCTTCCTGCTGTTTTCGCAGGGCGACCATGTTCTGCTCGGCGGCCTGACCATCGGGCTGATCCGCCGGGGTGCGTCACAAAGCTGCATGATCGGCTACTGGATGGGCGAGCGGCATGCCGGCAAAGGCCATATGTTTGCCGCACTTCAATTGGCTATTCCCTATATCTTCGGGGGCCTTGAGTTGCACCGGATCGAAGCAGCCTGTATTCCAGAGAATGAGAAAAGCATCCGGCTCCTCGAGAAGGCCGGCTTTGAGCGGGAAGGTCTCTTGCGGGATTATCTGAAGATCAACGGGCAGTGGCGCGACCATGCGATGCTTTCGCGTTTGAGCGACCGCGCCTCGGTGAACAGGAACAAAGAGAACTCATGACGTCTGACCGGAACAGGCAAGCGGCGGTCGGCCGATGGCTGGCGGCTGCGCTGGCTGCGGCGATGCTTGCGTTCGTCGGTCTCTTCTCATCGCTGGCGCTGGCCGCCGAGCCGGTGAAGATCGCCCGCGACGATACCGCCCTCGACCTCACCGCCACCACCGAGATCTACGCCAACCAGGGCGATGCGTTCCAGGTCTCGACGGCCGCCGGTGCCGACGGCATCCGCAGGCGCATCGAAGTGCGCGCCTCCTCCCCCGGACACCAGGGCGACTGGGCGGTCTTTGCCCTTGCCAATGTCTCGGAAGAACAGCTCGAACGCGTGATCGTCGCGCCGCATTTCCGGCTCGCCGGCTCGCGCATGTTCTGGCCGGATCTCGGCTCGCAGCGCATCATCGCGATCACGCCGTCGGAAGGCTTTGCGCTCGACCGCGTGCCCAGCCCGGATGCGGACGTGTTCCGGATCACGCTGAACCCCGGTGCCGTCATCACCTTCGTCGCCGAACTGACGACGCCGCAGCTGCCGCAGATCTACCTCTGGGAACCCGACGCCTACAAGGACACGGTCAACGCCTTTACCCTCTATCGCGGCATCGTGCTCGGCATTGCCGGTCTGCTGGCGCTGTTCCTCACCATCCTCTTCGTCGTCAAGGGCACCTCCATGCTGCCGGCGGCGGCGGCGCTCGCCTGGGCCGTGCTTGCCTATATCTGCGTCGACTTCGGCTTCCTGGAAAAGCTGATCAGCATCACCTCGAGCGACCAGCGCATATGGCGCGCGGGCGCGGAGGTGGCGCTCGCCTCGAGCCTCGTCATCTTCCTCTTCACCTATCTCAACCTCAACCGCTGGCATATCCATCTGGGCTATGCGACGTTTGCCTGGATCCTCGGGCTGTCGCTGCTCTTCGGCGTGGCCATCTACGACCCCTCGATCGCCGCGGGCATTGCGCGCCTCTCCTTTGCGCTGACCGCCACCGCCGGCATCGCGCTGATCTTCTATCTCGGCTTCAATCGCTACGACCGCGCCATTCTGCTGATCCCGACCTGGGCGCTGATCCTGGTGTGGCTGTTCGGCGGCTGGCTGAC